>JALYXJ010000217.1 GCA_030947165.1 Gemmatimonadota bacterium | reverse complement strand
CTCCTGGATGCGCGCGCCCCCCGAGTCGTTCAGCCCGATGACCGGAGCGCCGTTGCGGACCGCGAGATCCATCACCTTGCAGATCTTCTCGGCGAACGCCTCGCTGAGCGAGCCGCCGAACACGGTGAAGTCCTGCGAGAACACGTAGACGAGGCGGCCCTCGATGCGGCCGTAGCCCGTCACGACGCCGTCGCCGTACGGCCGTTCCGCCTCGAGACCGAAGTCGTGCGAGCGATGGACGACGAACCGATCGAGCTCCACAAACGTCCCCTCGTCGAGCAGCAGGTCGAGGCGCTCGCGCGCGGAGAGCTTCCCCTTGCCGTGCTGCGCCTCGAGGCGCGCCTGCCCGCCGCCCAGCTCCGCTTCCGCGGCCCGGCGCTCGAGGAGGCCGAGCTTGTCTCGCATGGTCATAGGCGCAGAAAGGTATCGCCGTGCGTGAGCCAGTGCGCCAGTGTCGCACGGAGCGCATCGCCGTCGGAGGGCGCGCCGCGAAAGGCAATATGGCCGTCGGGTCGGATCAGGTAGATCGCGCCCCGCTGGGCGCCGTAGCGCCGATGCGCCGCAGCCGATTCGTCTATCTCACCGAACCGGATGTGCGACGCGGTGTGCCGCAGAAGCACGGCCTTCACCACCGACCCGTGGCGCGCCTCGACGTCCGCGGCGAGCGCCGCGAGCTGTTCCACCAACAGGGCCGCGTCGCCGGCGAAGAGCAGCAACCGGAATTCGGGGCCGCGCAGCAGCTCGAACAGGCGGCGCTGCGCGCCGAGCTTCACGTCGGGTGCGCGGTCGCCGGGCCGCGGAGCGCCGCGCCCGAGCTGCGCCGCCCCAGGTCCGTCGGTGGAGAGCGCGCTGTTCCCGTACCGAATCCCCGTCTGCGACACGAAGCGCGCGATGCGCGGGCCGATGCACGGCACCGTGAGGAGGCGAATGCCGATCGTCGGCATGACGCGACGGATGAACCGACGCACCGGGCCGCCGCTCGCGAGCACGGCGAAGAACCGATCGGTGGAGGTGAGCAGCTTCTGGCCCACCCGATGCCGTTCCTCGTTGTACGTGTCGAGAATCTGCTCGGTCACCTCGCCCCGAGTCAGCAGCCCCAGCTTCCAGCCCAGGTTGTAAGCGTCCTGAATGCCCGTGTTCATCCCCTGCGCGCCGGCGGGACTGTGGATGTGCGCGGCATCGCCCGCCACGAAGCAGCGCCCTTTCCGGTACGCGGGCACGCCGCGACGATGCAGGCGGTACCGGGTCAGCCAGCGGGTGGTCACGACGTCGGGTTCCTCCCCCGTCGCCGAACGCGGCGTCATGCTCCGGACGCGGGTGATGAACTCTTCCGCCTCGAGATGGCGACTTTCGGGATCGGCCGTCGCCGGAAGGATCATGATGATGCGGAACCGGTGCCGCCCGGGGAGTGGAAAGGCGAGCAGCACCCCGTCCTCACCGGGGCAGATCGCCACCTCTCCATCCGGAAGGCTCCACTTCATGTCCACGTCGCCCAGCAGGCATTCGTCGGGATAGGTGTCGCCGGGAAAGGGCAGACCGGACAACTGCCGCACGGCGCTGTGGGCGCCGTCGCAGCCGAGAATCCAATCCGCCGTCATGCGCTCCGTTCGGCCGTCGGCATGCCGGACGGTCGCCGTCGCCGACGAGGGACCATCTTCGATCCCCACGAGCTCGGCGCCGCGTTCGACGGCGATCCCCGACGACGCGACCAATGCGCCGAGGATGCGCTCGGTTTCGTCCTGCGGCAGGGACACGAACCTGCCGTAGGCGCTGTCGATCCACACCGGATTGATTCGGATGGAGCCGCGACTCCCGCCGTGGGTGAAGAGATTCGCCGCCTCCACGATGAGGCCATCGTCGAGCACCTCGCGCACGATCCCCAGATCCTCGAACAGCTCGAGCGTCCGCGCTTGGATCACGACGGCGCGCGACCGGTCGTCCGGTGGGACGACCGCGCGGTCGATCACGCGAGGCCGTACACCATAGCGCGCGAGGACCGCGGCCATGGTGAGACCCGTTGGTCCGGCACCCACGATCAGGATATTCGCCATGTCGACCGGTGTGGCTGAGGGGATTGCGCCTCGCTGAGTCTGCTGGAATGGTCCCCCGAGTCAAGGCGAGACCACCAACCCGGGTGTTCGCTTCTTGCGCAAGAGACGGGTAGCCACCCGGGCGCGCCGGAACTCATCGGGCCGCCGACCACTCGAGCGCAGCGTGAGATGATCAAACCGGCCCTGCAGGCCAGCAAGACCCAGGCACGGCACCTCGAGTCGGCCGACCAGGCCCCGAGGGGATTTGTGGCGGTGCGAGGCGCCCGCGAGCACAATCTCAAGAACATCGACGTCGAGATGCCACGCGACGCGCTGGTGGTATTCACGGGCGTTTCCGGCTCGGGAAAATCGTCCCTCGCATTCGGAACGCTCTACGCGGAGGCGCAGCGGCGGTACCTCGATTCGGTGGCACCCTACGCAAGGCGACTGATCCAGCAGGTCGGCGTCCCGGACGTGGACGCGATCGATGGACTCCCGCCCGCGGTGGCGCTGCAGCAGCATCGGGGGACGCCGACAACGCGATCGTCGGTCGGGAGCGTGACGACCATCTCCAACTCGCTTCGCCTTCTGTATTCGCGCGCCGGCACCTACCCGGCCCGCCAGCCGCATCTCGAGGCTGAGGCATTCTCTCCCAATACGCCGGCCGGCGCCTGTGCGCGATGTCACGGACTCGGCCGCGTGTACGAAGCCACCGAGCACTCCATGGTGCCGGACGACTCCAGGACCATCCGCGAGCGCGCCATCGCCGCGTGGCCGACCGCATGGCATGGTCAGAACCTGCGCGACATCCTCGTCACCCTTGGCCACGACGTCGACCGTCCCTGGCGCGAGCTGCCGAAGAAGACGCGCGACTGGCTCCTGTTCACCGACGAGCAGCCGACCGTTCCCGTGTACGCCGGCTACACGCCTGAAGAGGTGCGCCGCGCGCTCAAGCGAAAGGAGGAGCCGAGCTACATGGGCACCTTCACGGGCGCGCGGCGGTACGTGATGGAGACGTTCGCCAACACGCAGAGCGCGCTGATGAAGAAGCGCGTCGCGCAGTATCTCGTCAGCGCCGAGTGCCCGGTATGCCACGGCAAGCGGCTGAAGAAGGAATCGCTCTCGGTGAAGTTCGCCGGCTACGACATCGCCGACTTCTCGCGTGTCCCGCTCGGCAAGCTGAATGCGATTCTTGCCCCCTACGCCGATGGCTCGTCGGCGGAGATGCGCAAGTTGGCGGTGGAGCACCCCGATCAGGCGCTCGTCACCCAGCGCATCGCCCACGACCTGTTGGGACGCATCACCGTGCTGGAGGACCTCGGCCTCGGATACATCACCCTCGAGCGCAGCACGCCGACGTTGTCGCCGGGCGAGCTGCAGCGACTCCGGTTGGGGACGCAGGTCCGCTCCAATCTCTTC
>JALYXJ010000190.1 GCA_030947165.1 Gemmatimonadota bacterium | reverse complement strand
GAGGAGGGCCACGGCGACCCAGCCGAGGGCGGCGAGCACCCGGGGCGGATTCCACTCCGACAAAGCGGACGTTGGCATGGGCGCCAAGTTGGAATCGCGCGCAGGCAGGGTCAATGAAACGACGCCGCGCCACGTTGCGGCGCGGTCGCCCCGGTCCGGTCACACGCTTAGCTTTCGCCGAGCACACCCACCCAAAGGCACTCAGTGCGACTCCTTCCACGCCTGTTCGCCAGCTCCCTGTTCGTCGTGGCCGCATGCGGCGGACAGCAGCATCCCAACGAGGCGCCCACGCCGAAGGCGCCCGACCGTCCGCTTGGGGCGCTCGTGGCGCAGCAGGTCATCGTGGCGCCCACGCACAGCCTCAGCGAGGTCGACCCGTTCGGGTGGACGCAGCAGATCCCGCGGTCGCGCGAGTACCTCCGATCGCTCGACGACGCGATCGGTGCCGAGCTGGCCGCCCGCGGCTTGGGCACGCAGTGGATCTTTCCGCCGGCCCTGGTGCGCGCCTCGAGGGCGAGCCCGTCCTACGCGATCGATCCGTACGCCCTCGGCGCCGGCCCGCTCAGGGGCCCGGGTGCGGTCCCCGGCGCGCGGCTGGGCGATCCACTCGCCACGCAGCTCCGCACCATGGTGGCGATGCAAGAGTCGGCGCGCGCCGTGCTTCTGCCGGTGGAGCTGCACTTCGAGCGCGACGCCGTACTTCGCGACCAGGGGGTGGCTGTGCTGAAGGTGGCACTGATCGACGGGCGATTGGGCGAGGTGCGCTGGATTGGTGACGTCCGAAGCGACCCCTCGCCCACCTTCTCGCGCGCGCTCGTGACGAGCCTTGCCAACAAGTTCGCTGACCTGATCACGGCCCGCTGAGGCCGAGCCCCTCATATCGCAATGGGAACACCAGTCACACTGATCTCCGGCGACGGCATCGGCCCGTCGATCAGCAGCGCCACCGTCCGGATTCTCGAGGCGGCGGGGGCCGATATCTCGTGGGATATCCAATACGCCGGTCAGGCCGGCGTCGCCAAATACGGCGATCCGATCCCCGATCAGACGCTCGATTCGATCAAGCGCACTCGCCTCGCGCTCAAGGGTCCGCTCGAGACGCCGGTCGGGGAAGGGTTTCGCTCCATCAACGTGGCGCTTCGCAAGACATTCGATCTCTACGCCAACGTGCGTCCCGCGCACACCATCGTGCCGGGCGGTCGCTACGAGAACATCGATCTCGTGCTCGTGCGCGAGAATACGGAGGGGCTCTACGTCGGGATCGAGCACTACATCAAGATGGGGAGCGATCCGCGTGCCGCGGCCGAGTCGGTGGCGATCATCACTCGGGCGGGCTCGGAGCGGATCGTCCGCTACGCCTTCGACTACGCCCAGAAGCACGGGCGGAAGAAGGTCACGCTCGTGCACAAGGCCAACATCCTGAAGTTCTCTCAGGGTCTCTTCCTCGACGTCGGCCGGCTGATCGCGCAGGAGTACTCGAGCATCCAGTTCGAGGAAGTGATCGTGGACGCGATGGCGATGAACCTCGTGCTGCATCCCGAGCGGTACGACGTGATCGTGACGACCAACCTGTTCGGCGACATCCTGTCCGACGAGATATCGGGGCTGGTAGGCGGATTGGGCCTCGCGCCCGGCGCGAACATCGGCCTCGGCGGGGCGATCTTCGAGGCCGTGCATGGCACGGCGCCGGACATCGCGGGCAAGGGCATCGCGAATCCGAGCGCGCTCGTGCTGGCGGCGTGCATGATGCTCGAGTACATGAACGACGGTCTCCGCGCGACACGGGTCCGCGGTGCTCTCGAGACGACGATTCGCGAGCGGAAGTGCGTGACGCGTGACTTGGGCGGCACCGCGACGACCGACCAGTTCACCGAATGTGTCATCGCGCATCTGTGATCGCGTCGTGACCACGGTAACGATCTTCCACTGCTCCGATCTGCACTTCGGCCACCCCGCGGTGCCCGAGCAGTACGAGGCGATGGAAGCGCTGATCCAGCAGCGGAACTACGACGTCGTCGCGATCTCGGGCGACGTGACGCAGCGCGCGCGCTCCGGGGAGTTCCAGCGTGCGCGCGCGTTCATCAAGCACGCCGAGGCGTTCAGTCGGGTGCTCTGCATCCCTGGCAATCACGACGTGCAGTGGTGGAAGGCGCCGCTGGGGTTCGGGGACAACCGGGAGATGCTGGCGAACTACCGGCGCTACATCAACCCGGACATCGAGCCTGTGCTGCACGTTCCGGGTGCCACCCTGGCCGGGCTCAACACCTCGCACGGGGTGACGGCGCAGACGTTGACGTGGAACCTGCGCGACATCTCCATCATCGGCATCATCCGGCGGACGCAGATCGAGCGGTTGCGTCGAGTGTTCACCGAGTCGCCCTCCGACGACGCGCGGGTAGTGGTGATGCACCACAATCCGATGAAGGGCGAGCTCTCACAGCGACACGGGCTCAAGAACACCGCCCGGGCACTTGGCGCATTCGCCGACCTGGCGGTGGATCTCGTGCTGTGCGGGCACGACCATCAGGACGCGATCCACTACATCGAGCACACCAGGAAAGGCACCGTCATCTCGACGGCGGGTACCGTCTCGAACCGCATGCGCGGTGGGCGGCCGTCGTCCGTCAATAGCATACGCATCACGAAGGAGAACATCGAAGTGTCCACGCTGGTCTGGTCGGCGGACGACCTGGGCTTCATTCCGGGACCGGTCAAGTGCTTCGCACGCTGACCCGTCTCTTCCGCCCGCGCCGGGACGTCTCGCAGCTCGAGCTCGGCTTTCACGGACGGACCCCTCACAATGCCGACGAGCTGCTCGCCAGGCTCACCGAGCTCGGGCTCCGCCGGATCGCTCGCTGTCGGTTGACGCGCAACCGGAACGTGATGGTGAGCTTCGGCGGCGGCGCGCTGCGGGTGCACGAAGGCTATCTCGGCGCGCCAGAGCCCGTGCTGCGCGCGATCGTCGCGTTCGTCGAGGGACGCACCCGCGCCGAGCGCCGCGACGCGCAGCGGACGATCGTTTCATTTCCGATCCGCTTGCCGCGCCCGCCGGCGAGGCGAGAGCGCACGCATCCGGACGATCTCGAGATCGCGGAGCAGCTGAACGCATGGCACGAGCGCTACAACCGGCGGCACTTTCACGCAGCCCTCCGCCCGATAGAAATCCGGGTATCGCGCCGGATGAAGACGCGGCTCGGCCACTACACCGCGTGCACTCCGGGCGGCGAGCCCGCCGAGATCGCCATCAGCCGGGCGCACCTGCGCAAGCACGGCTGGCAGGAGACGCTTCATACGCTGGTGCACGAGATGGTGCATCAGTGGCAGGACGAGATGGGCCACACGATCGATCACGGCTCGACCTTCCGCGCGAAGGCGCGCGAGGTGGGCGTCGCGCCGTACGCGCGGCGGGTGCTCGCCACGCGGCCGGGCCGCGGTGAAGGGTCGCAGACCCTCGGCCGCCGCGCCGCGCGAAAGGGCTGATTACCTTTCCGCAGCAGTCAGACCAACTCCTTCCGTCACTCATGCTCGACTTCTACGACATAGACAGCGTCCTCTCAGAGGAGGAGCGCGCCGTGCGTGACAGCGTGCGCCACTTCGTGGACGAGCGCGTGCTCCCGATCATCGGTGACGCGTACGTGCAGGGCCGCTTCCCCAAGGAGCTCATCCCGGAGATGGGCAAGCTCGGGGTCTTCGGCGCGAATCTGCCCGAGGAGTACGGTTGCGCGGGGCTCAACAACGTGCAGTACGGGCTCATCATGCAGGAGCTCGAGCGTGGCGACTCCGGCGTGCGCTCGTTCGCCAGCGTGCAGGGTGCGCTGGCCATGTATCCCATCTACGCCTTCGGGTCCGAGGAGCAAAAGCAGAAGTACCTGCCGAAGATGGCGTCGGGTGAGATCATCGGCTGCTTCGGGCTGACCGAGCCCGATTTCGGGTCCAACCCGAGCGGCATGATCACGATGGCCAAGGAGCAGAAGGACGGGAGCTGGATCCTGAACGGCGCCAAGATGTGGATCACCAACGGCTCGACCGCGCAGATCGCCGTCGTGTGGGCCAAGACGAATGGCGACCCCACCGACAAGTCGATCCGCGGCTTCATCGTGCCGACGGACTCGAAGGGCTTCAAGGCCAAGGACCAGAAGGGGAAGCTCTCGCTACGCGCCAGCGACACGAGCGAGCTGGTGTTCCAGGACGTGCACCTGCCGGCAGACGCGCTGCTGCCCAAGTCGGGCGGCCTCAAGAGCCCGCTGATGTGCCTCACGCAGGCGCGGTATGGCATCTCGTGGGGCGCGATCGGCGCGGCGATGGCCTGCTTCGAGGAGGCGGCCGACTACGCGCAGCACCGCGTGATGTTCGACCGTCCGATCGGTGGCTTCCAGATCCAGCAGGTTCGACTGGCCGACATGCTGACGGAGATCGTGAAGGCCCAGCTCGTGTCGCTGCACCTCGGCCGCATGAAGGATGCGGGTACGTTCACGCCGCAGCAGGTATCACTGGCCAAGCGGAACAACGTGAACATGGCCACGGACATCGCCCGCGAGGCGCGACGGTTGCTGGGCGCCAACGGCATCCTCGCCGAGTACTCGGCGATGCGGCACATGGCGAACCTCGAGAGCGTATACACGTACGAGGGGACGCACGACGTTCATGCGCTGATCCTCGGCCAGGCGATCACGGGGCTCAACGCGTTCAAGTGACCTCGGCGCGAACGTGCCGAGGTCATCCCGCAGGAGCGACGCCGAAGGCATGCGGGATGACATGGCGGCGCTCCTGGCGACGACAATCGCGGCACCCCGCTTGCCAATAGTGGAGGCAACTCGAGCGGAGGGGATCGATGATCGACGAAACACGTAGTTCGCGGGCGAATCCGGAGCCCTCGAAGGGCCCGGAGACGGAGTTCGGGGCGCCGTCCGGCGCGAGGCAGAACGTGCGCAGCGAGACGCAGCAGGGCGCGGTCGCGCGGCCGGGCGGTGCGACGCAGAACTCCGGCGGCGCCCTGGCCAGTAACGACGACGAGCTGGGGCAGGGGCCGGGTCGCGGCGCCGACTGACCTGGAGGGACGGCCCTACCTCTCCGGTGCCCCCCCGTCTACAATTCTCGTGAATCTTTTCACATGAGGGCACCGGCGGTGAAAATTGCCGTCTGTATCAAGCGCACCCCCGACTCGGAGTCGCGCTTCAAGATCGCCGGCTCGGGCGCCGCCATCGACGAGACCGGTCTCAAGTTCGACATGGACGACTTCGCCGGCTACGCGGTCGAAGCCGCGCTCCAGCTCAACGAGAAGGCGGGAGGCGGAGAGACCGTCGTCTACGCGCTCGGACCGGACAACGTCCAGGAATCGCTGCGCAAGGCGATGAGCATGGGCGCCGATCGGGCGGTGCACCTGAAGGCCGACACCGCACCGGCCGATGGCATTGCCGTCGCCAAGGCGCTCGCCGCGGAGCTCAAGGGCGGAGGCTACGACCTCGTGCTCTTCGGCAAGCACGCGTTCGACACCTCTGCCGGCGTCGTCGGCACCGCCACCGCCGAGCTCCTTGGCGTGCCGTGCGTGACGGCCGCGTCGCAGTTGAGCGTCGAAGGCGGAAAGGGTTCGGCGCGACGCGAGCTCGAGGGCGCCGCCGAGATGGTGGAGTTTCCGCTCCCGGCGGTCGTCACCATCGACGAAGGCGTCGCGAGACCGCGCTATCCGTCGCTCAAGGGCATCATGGCGGCGAAGAAAAAGCCCCTCGAGTCGAAGCCCGCGCAGCTCGGACCAGTTCGCGTGACCGTGCAGAAGGCCGACCTGCCGCCGGAGCGTCCCGCAGGGCGCATTCTCGGCGAAGGAACGGCCGCGATCCCGGAGCTCGTGCGTCTGCTCCATACCGAAGCGAAGGTGATCTGATGGCGAACGTGCTGGTGTTCGCGGAGACGCGGAACGGCGAGCTGCGAAAGGTGGCGCTCGAGGCGGTGACCGCCGGGCGCAAGCTCGCGGACGCGAGTGGTGGTGGGGAAGTACACGCCGTGCTCGCTGGGGCGCCGGGCATCGCGTCGAAGGCCGAGCAGTTGGGCAAGTACGGCGCGGACGTGGTGATCGTAGTGGAAAGCCCGGATTTCGATCGGTACGCGCGGGAGTCGCTGGCGGCGACGATCGCCGATCGGGCAAAGGCCGGCAGCTACCGGGCCGTCGTGCTCGGCTTTTCGGCGCAGGGTCGCGACCTCGGCCCTCGCCTGGCAGCGAGACTGGACGCACCCATCGCGAGCGACGTGACCGACTTCGCCGTCAGCGGCGACGCGATCACCGCGAAGCATCCGGGCTACGCGAACAAGGTCGTCCTGACGCTCACGCTCGCCGGATCACCGGTGGTGCTGAGCATTCGGCCGAGCGCCATCACGGCCAAGGAGTCGCCGAAGACGGCGCGTGTGGAGCAGGCCGCGGCGACGCCGGCGAGCGGCGCCACGGTGAAGGTCATCGAGGTGAAGGAGGGCGCGAAGGGGCGCCCCGACCTCGGCGAGGCACCGATCATCGTGTCGGGCGGCCGCGGTCTCAAGGCCGCCGAAAACTTCAAGCTGATAGAGGATCTCGCCGACGCGTTCGGCAATGCGGCCGTTGGCGCCACGCGCGCGGTGACCGACGATGGCTGGCGCCCCCACAGCGATCAGATCGGCCAGACCGGCCGCCAGGTGAGCCCGCAGCTCTACATCGCGGTCGGGATCAGCGGTGCCATCCAGCACCTCGCCGGGATGCGCACGTCCAAGACGATCGTCGCGATCAACAAGGACAAGGAAGCGCCGATCTTCAAGGTCGCTGATTACGGGATCGTGGGCGACGTCCTCGAGGTGGTGCCGGCGCTCACCGCGGCGGTGAAGGAGGCCCGGAAGGGCCACTAACCGGCGCCGAGCCGCTCGGCGCTCGTACGTTCGGGCGGACGGGCGTAGGGGGCATCCGCAGCGCTTCGGCAAGATGCGGCGGCAGCACCAGTACGTCGTGCTGCGTCACCGGCCTTTCCTTGCCCGCACTCCGCCTGGAGCGATGCTGCACCACGAGCACGAGCACGAGCACGAGGAGTACTGCCAGTGCGACGAGCATGATTGGCCGTCTCCCCGGGGGCGGAGCGAATGCAGTTTGGTTGTGACTTAAGCTCAATGAAAGGACTGTCGGCGGACTGATGCGTCACCCGATCGAGCACTGGCCGCAAGCCCGCGCGCTCCGATACCTTCCGCTCGCGCGAGCCCCCTACGCACACTCTGCGCGCCGTCCCACCGCACGGAGCACTCGCTGATGACCGCAGGGAGCGTGGTCTTTCTCGTCGTCCTCACCCTGGCCCTGGGCTTCTTCGCCCTCAACGTCCAGCGGCTGGTCGGCTACCTGCGCCTCGGCCATGCCGAGAACCGCACCGATCATCCGCTCACGCGAGCGAAGAACGTCCTGACCATCGGCATCGCGCAGAAGAAGATCCTGCGTGACCCCGTGGCCGGCCCGATGCACGCGCTCATCTTCTGGGGCTTCATGGTGCTGACGGCTGGCACCGTCGAGATCCTCATCGAGGGCGTCGTCGCCGGCTTCTCCTACCGGTCCTTTCTCCCCGACATCCTCTATCGCGGCTACTCGGCGTCACAGGACGTCTTCGCGCTGCTCGTCATCGCAGCCGTGAGCTTCGCGCTGTACCGCCGGCTCGTCGTGCATCCGCGACGGCTCGAGGGGGACAACCTCGAGCACAAGGACGCGATCATCATCCTCAGCATGATCCTGGGGCTGATGGTCACGCTGATCATTCTGACCGCGCTGCTGCTCGTGGCGCAGCCAGAGGCATTCGGTCCGGAGAAGATCGTGTCGCGGCCCCTGGCGATGGTCCTCGCGGGAGTGGTGTCGCCAGGCGCGGCAATCGCGGGCTTTCACGTCTTCTGGTGGGCGCACGCGCTGCTGATTCTCACTTTCCTGAAC
>JALYXJ010000206.1 GCA_030947165.1 Gemmatimonadota bacterium | reverse complement strand
CTCCTTCGGCAGCTCGCGCCGCAGGGTGCGTACGTAGTCCCAGGTGGAGCCGGCATGGTCGCTCGCCAGCTGCACGAGCATGTCCCCGTCGGCGGGACCGACGCTGGCGTTCGAGCCGACGGCCAGGGCCACGCCATAGGTGGTCAGACCGATGTTGTCGAGGATCAGCGACAGATCGCGCGGCGGGATCACTCGCTTCACCGTCTGCTCAACCCGCGAGAACAGCATCTCCGTCTCCTCCAGGCGTGTGCCGGCCGGCGCGCGCACGTGGAGCTGGAACTGGCCGCCATCCACCTGCGGGAAGAAGTCCTGGCCGACTCCGGGGACGAGCAGCAGCGAAAGCAGCACGAAGCCGCCAGCGACTGCGAGCACCAGGCGCCGCTGGGTCATCGCGCCGGCCAACAGCGCGTGATAGCCGTCGCGAAAGCGCTCGAACCCCGACTCGAACCGCGCGATGACCCGCTTGAACGTGCTGGGCGACGCGGCCAGCGCTACCGGATCGTGCATGCCTATCTCGGCCGGCAGCATGTAGTCGGCCATCGTCGGCACGAGCGTCCGGGACAGAAAGTACGACGCCGCCATCGCGAAGATGACCGAGAGCGCGAGCGGGCGGAATAGCGCGGCGGCGGGACCGGACAGCGCGAAGATCGGCAGGAAGACGATGCAGATCGAGAGCGTGGAGACGAACGCCGGCACGGCGATCTGCTGCGCGCCGTCGATGATCGCCTTCCGCAGCGGCGAGCCGTGCTCGATGTTGCGATGGATATTCTCGATCGCGACCGTGGCGTCGTCCACGAGGATGCCGACGGCCAGCGCCAGGCCGCCGAGCGTCATCACGTTCAGCGTCTCGCCGGTGGCCCACAGCAGGATGATGGACGTCAACACGCTGAGCGGAATGGACAGCGCCACGATGATCGTGGAGCGCCAACTGCCGAGGAACACCAGGATCATGAGCGCCGTGAGGCAGGCGGCGATGATGCCTTCGCGGATCACGCCGTCGATCGTGGCCCGCACGTACACCGACTGGTCGCTGAGCAGCTCGAGGTTCACGTCCTCGGGCAGGCCAGCCTTGATGGACGGCAGCATCTTCTTCACCTGCGACACGACGTCGAGCGTGGACGCCTTGCCGTTCTTGAGCAGGGAGATGTAGGTCCCGCGGCGGCCGTTCTCGCGCACGATGTTGGTCTGCACGCCGCCGCCCTCGCGCACCTGGGCGACATCGCCCACGTAGACCGTCGCGCCGTTCACCTGCTTGATGGGAATGTTGGCGAGCTGGCTCGCGGAGTCTGGACTGCCGGTCATTCGCACGCTGAACTCCGTGCCCCCCATCTTCACGCTGCCGCCCGGGAGAATGACGTTCTGCGCATTGATCGCCCGGCTGACGTCGCCGGCCGACAGCCCCTTGGCATAGAGCGCCTGAGGATCGATGTCCACGTTCACGAGCCGAGGCTGGCCGCCGTACGCGGGCAGCACGCTCGCGCCATGCACCGTGCCGAGGGGCACGCGAATGAAGTTGGTCCCGAGGTCGCTGAGCTCCGACTCGGTGCGCTGTGGACTCGCCACCCCAAGCTGGAGGATGGGTACGTCGGTGGCGTTGAAGCGCACCATGAACGGCGGGGAGATGCCGGGCGGCATGTTGCGCGTGATTCCCTGCGAGGCCGCCGTCAGCTGCGCCATCCCGGCCTGCACGTCGGCGTCGGGCTGGAAGTACACCTTGATGATGCTCAGCCCATTCAGCGACTGCGACTCGATGTGCTCGACGTCGTTCACGTAGCTGGAATAGACACGCTCGGCCAGCGTGACGACGCGCTGCTCCATCTCTCTCGCCGACAATCCGCCGTAGCTCCAGAGCATGGAGACGACGGGCACGTTGATCGTCGGGAAGATGTCGATCGGCATGCGCAGGATGGCGACGATGCCGAAGATGAGCATCAGCAGCGCGACGCAGACGAACGTGTACGGGCGCCGAAGCGCGAGGAGCACGAGCCACATGACGCTACCTCCCCGTCGCGACGGTCACAGCGTGCGCCCCACCAGCGCCTCGAGCGTGGCCCGCGTGATCTGATAGGTGTAGCGAGCCGCCACCAGCCCGAGCTCGGCCTGCGTGACGGCCAGCTCCGACGTCTGCCGATCGAGCGCCGTGGAGATGCCGGCGCGATACCGCTCGGTCTGCACGCGAAGGTCTTCCTGCGCCGCCGTCACCGCCTCGCCGGCGAGCGCGATGTTCTGCTCGGCGAACCGCAGGGCACTGAGCAGACGCGACGCCTCCGTGCGCACCAGGCGGCGGGTGTCGACGGCGGTGACGCGAGCGATCTCGCTCGCGGCCTCGGCACGTGTCACGGCATCCTCACGCTGAAAGCCGTTGAAGATCGGGAACGTGGTGCCCAACGCGAGCGTCCAGCCGGGCCGCAGCGCGCCGATGATCGGTGACTGGTTCGCGAAGTTGTAGCCGCCGGTGAGGCGAACGTCCGGGGCGTACAACGCCCTGGCGGCCCGCGTGTTGGCCGCGGTCGCGCGAGCCGACGCTTCCGTTGCCAGTACGGATGGCGCGGTCTCGATGGCGAGGAGCACGATCTCGCTGTCCTCGAGCGCGAGTGGATGCGGCTCGAGCGAGGCTGGCCGCTCGGCACCAACCGGACCGTCCGCGCCGACGAGCCGCCCGAGCGAGTATGCCGCCGTCTGGAGCGTGTCGCGCGCAGCGAGCTGCTGCTGCCGCCCCGCCGTGAGCTCGAGGCGAGCGCGCAGCTCGTCGGAGCGGGTCGCCGTGCCCGCGCGAACGCGATCCTGTGCGTAGCGCAGACCGCGCTCGGCACGCGCCACGCGCGCGTTCGCGACCGTCATCAGGTCCGAGCCACGCAGCGTCTCATAGAAGGCGCGCTCGGCGAGGAGCGTGACGGCGAAGCGCTGGGAGATGGTCGTGGCTTCGGCAGCGGAGAGGTCCGCCTGGGCGCGCGAGCGGTCGGCGCCGCGACGGCCCGCGGTGAAAAGCTCGATGGACGACAGCAGCGACGTGGAGTATGCGGTGGCCGAAGGCGAGCCCGGCGCGCCTGTCGCGGTCAGGATGCTGGAGCGCTGCGCGTTGGACGTCACACCCAGGCTCGGTAGGTAGGCGCCGTTGGCGACCCGTCCCTCCGAGCGGGCGGTGCGAACATTTTCCTCACCGACGGTGACGGCCGGATTCACAGCCAGGGCGCGCGCGATCACCGCAGGCAGGTCGAGGAGGGTGTCGATGCGCACCGCACACGTGGTGTCGACCCGAGCGGGGACACCGGCCTGGGCCGCCGCCTGAGGTCCGAGGCCGGACGCAACCAGTGCGAGCAGCGTGGCGCGCCGCCGCGAGCGCGCCTGTGAGTTGATCCTGGTCATCCTGCCTGTGCAAGCGTTGGCCGGCCCGAACGCGGTGCCGACGAAGACAGCTATCTAACGCACCGCGCTACCGCCGCGTTGCGGCTCGCCGCTGTCCTGTCCAATTCGCCGAGAGACGAAAGAGTTCGGGAGGCAGGCGCGTCCCACTCCCCAATCGGGCGGTCCGCGGCCTAGAATGAGCGCCATCCAGGGACTACCGGCATGAACGAGACTGGCGGATTCATCATCCTGTAGTGCATCGCGACCGCCGTGGCCATCGCGTCGCGGCGGCTGAAGATGCCCTATACGGTGGCCCTGCTGGTCATCGGATTGGTGCTGGGCGCGCTGCAGCTCGTATCCCTGCCGCATCTCACGAGGGACCTGCTGTTCGCGCTCTTCCTGCCCGGCCTGCTGTTCGAGGCGGCGCTGCAGCTTCGTGTGCGGGAGCTGCGAGAGAGCGCGCTCACCATCGCCCTCCTCGCCATTCCAGGCGTATTGCTCGCGATCCTTCTGACCGCGCTCCTTCTCATAATCGCCACCCCTCTGCTCGGCCAGTCAGCGCTGCCGTGGCAGGGCGCCCTCGTCTTCGGCGGGGTGATCGCCGCGACCGACCCCGTGGCGGTGACAGCCCTGTTCCGTGAGGTCTCGGCGCCGCGACGGTCGTCCTGCTGACGGCGGCGCTGGTGCGCGGCACGACGGAGCGCCTGCCCTTCGCGTGGAGCCTGGTGCTCACCTGGGGCGGACTCCGCGGAGCGCTCTCCCTGGTGCTCGCACTCGCGCTACCCGACACGCTCCCCGCGCGGTCCACGATCATTACCCTGGCGGCGGGGTCGTGGTCGTGTCGCTCATCGGGCAGGCACTCACGATGGAGCGATTGCTGGCGCGTCTCGGGGTCGGACGCGCCAGCAGCGATTGACTCAGCCCTTCACTGCCTCCACTCTCCCGCCGCGCCGACGAAGTCGGCGAACAGCTGGCGGGTGCGCCCGTCGTTGTCGGTGAGGACCTCGGGGTGCCACTGCACCGCGACGAGATAGCCGTCGCGCTCCCCTTCCAGCGCCTCGATCAGTCCATCGGGCGAGACGGCCGTGGAGACGAGCCCCTGCCCCAGCGCCTTCACGCCCTGGTGGTGCATGCTGTTCACGCGGACGTTGCCGGCGCCGAGGAGGTCGGCGAGCCGCGTGCCTTCCGCCACGTCGACTTCGTGCGCGAGGAAGTCACGGGCAAAGTGCTGCCCGCGGAAGGGGAAGTAGTCGTGCTTGATCGCCCCAGGCAGCTCTTCCGCGAGATCTTGGTACAGCGTGCCCCCCGCGGCCACGTTGATGAGCTGCATGCCGCGGCAGACACCGAGCACCGGCTTCTCGTCGCCGAGCGCCCAGCGGGCCAGCGCCACTTCGACGCGATCCCGATCGCGGTCGGTCTTGTCGCAGAGGGGATGCGGGTCGGCGCCGTAGGTGCGCGGGTCGATGTCGGCGCCACCGGGCAGGAATACGGCATCGAGCCGCTCGTAGATGCCGCGGAGCGTCTCGTCGTCCACGAGGGGGATGAGCCACGGGACGGCGCCCACGCTGGTGAGGGTGAGGATGTACCGCTGACTCATGACCCATGACGGGGGAATCTCGGCCGACACGCCTCCGAGGCTCTGAAGCGTCTGGGTGGGGATGCCGATGACCGGCCTGCGCCTGCTGAATGCCACGATGCTACGTCGCTCCCTGTAGTTGGTTCGACGTGTCTACCCCGATCACCGTGGCGCGATGGCGGTCACCGGTGAGCGGACGTCGAGCGTACTTCTCCACGATGGCGGGCCGTACGCCCTCCGCCGTTTCAGCCACGAGCCGGTCGACGACCGACCGCAGATCCCCCGTCTCCTGATAGATGGTCAGCTGGCGGTCCGCGCTGGTCCCCTCGCGCATGATCTGGAAGGCGTATTCCACCTCCCGCCGACTGCCCAGCTCGTCAATCACATCGTCCACGAACCACTCGAGCATCTCCGTGATCAGCTCGCGGGCGGGCAGCTCGGTTTCCCTTCCGAAATCTATCAGGTTACCGTCGAGGCCGAACCGAACGGCCCTCCATTTATTCTCGTCCACCAGGGCCGAGGAATAGAGCCGGAAGGTGAGATTGTCCCGCCGGAGCTTCCAGATCTTGGCCACGATTGCCTGGAGGATGGCCGCGATGCACACCGCCTCCTCCACCCGCGTGCATACGTCACAGACGCGGAACTCGAGCGTTGGATACGCATGATGCGGGCGAGCGTCCCACCAGATCTTGGAGCCGTTCGGAACGCACTTGGTAGCCACAAGCGAGCCCAGCAGTTCATCGTAGTCGCTGGAGGAGCTCAGAATCGGCGGAACGCCGGTGCGCGGAAAATTCCGGAAGACGATGCTCCGGTAGGACTTGAGCCCGGTGCGCCGGCCCATCCAGAACGGCGAGCTCGTGGAGAGCGCGAGCACGTGCGGCAGCAGATAGCGCGACACGTTCATCGCCTCGATGAGAAAGTCGCGGTCCTCGATGCCGACGTGGATGTGGGTGCCGAAGATGAGCAGCTGCTGTGCGAGATCCTGGAGGTCTTCCCTCACACCGACGTATCGCTCGAGGGGTGTGATCTCCTGGTCGATCCAGCTCGAGAAGGGATGGGTGCCCGCGGCGGCGATCACGAGGCCGCTGCCGGCGGCGAGATCCATGACCATGCCACGCAGCCGCACCAGCTCATCGCGCAACTCCTGCGGCGTCTTGCACACGCGGCTGCCGATCTCGATCATCGACTGATGCAGCTCGGGCTTGACCTCGTCGAGCATCAGCTTGTCGCCCGCGAGGATCTCCGTGATGTACGACTTGAGCTCGCGCGTTTGCGGGTCGATGATCTGGTACTCTTCCTCGATGCCCAGCGTGAGAGAAGGCGCTTTCATGACCCACCTCGGAAGCTCACCGCTTCTCGGCGATGAAGGTTGGAGTCTGACTGCCGCCGCCAGCCGTCACGTTCAGTAGCGCGGCCGTGGAGAGACGAGAGAGGCATCCGTCGACGTGATCTCCGTACGCCACGTACGGCGCCGTATCCACCATGCGATCCGCAAGCACGACCTTGCCGTCCACCAGACTCGGATAGGCTTCGGTGGGCAGCTCGATCCGCTGCTGGACGATGTACGGCTCGCGCAGCGCTGTCCGCATCGCCGCCTGCCAGCCGTCGTCGTCCACCTCCCAGCCCAGCACGATGCCCTTGCCGCCGTAGTCGTCGTTCGGTTTGAGCACGAGCTGCTCGCGATGTTGCGCCATGAACGGCAGGAGGTCGACCTCCTCGCCGTCGTGCTTCGTGCGTCGCTCGGAGACGACGCGCGTCCACGGAATCGAGAGCGCGATCGCCTCGCGCTCGTCGTCGTCGAACAGATGCGCGTTGCGCTCGTCGTGCAGCACGGCGAGGCTCGCCTTCTTGTGCAGGATCTTGCACGACGGCGGATTCACCATGCAGACCGCCCCGTCCCGCACGGCGCGCAGGATCGGGTGGTCCATGCCACCGCGCTCCACGAGCTCGTGCAGCAGCACGCGCTTGTAGATCAGATCGATCTGTCCATGCGGCCCGCGCAGCTTGCCGCCGGTGTATTCGATCTCGCCGGGGTCGACGATGTCGGCGGGGTATCCCTGTCGCGTGAAGTAGTCCTTGAAGAGCAGGAACTCGCTCTGGGTCGGGACGTCCGACCAGTCGACGATCGTGATGCGCGGCCGGTCGCGCCTCCCCGACCACTGCTCGTAGGCATCGATCAGCGCGTGGAGGACGTTGTGCCGTGCCGGGAGGGGACGTACGTCCCAGTGGCGCAGGAAGTGGCGCATGATCGGCAGGCCGTAGAATACCTCCGCCAGCACGTCGTTGTAGCCGCCGCCGGCCGGGGTCTCCGCGTTGTATTCCGTGAACCGAAGACCTCCCGCTCCCGACACGAAGAACGCGTCGAGCCGGGACACCGGGCTCGCATCGCGGAAGCCGGGCTGCACCCGCACGAGCTGCTGCTCCCAATCGAGGAGGCCGAACTGCTCGAGCACCGAGTCGTCAGCCAGCGCGGCCTGGTGGGCCTTGCGGAAGGCGCTCAGCACCACCGCCCCGCGCGTCTGGAGGAAACGGTACTGCACCGGCGAGAGAAAGCGCGGGCGCAGTACGGTACACAGCGCGCGGTCACCGAAGAACAGCCCGCGCTGGCGGAGCTGCTCGTCGAGCTGGCGCTGCGATTCGCAGCCTACCTCGTCAGTGAGCAGTGCATGGTACTGCTCGATGCCGTCGCGCAACATGGTCAGCGAACCGTGGAGATCATGCGTCCTCTCGGCGTCCGACGAGGAACACTCCGCGGCGCGGGTTCGGCTCCTTGCGCGAGGCCTTGGCGAGACGGATCGCGAGATCGGCCATCCCCTTCACGACCCAGTCGAAGTAATGGGGCGTGAGCGAGTTGAGGTCCATATCGGGTGCCGGGTTCATGAAGTCGATGGCGTAGGGTATGCCGCCCCGCACCGCGAACTCGAGCGAGCACATGTCGTAGCCGCACGCGCGCATCAGCGTCAGCGAGTCGTCTACGATCCGCTTTCCCAGCTTGGGCGTCAGATGCTCGTGCTCGACGAGATACTTCCGTTCGCGGGGGTCGTACTTCATGGGAAGCACTTCGCGCTGCCCGAGGGCGATGCAGCGGACGAAATGCTCCCACTCGATGAACTCCTGCACGATCATCGTCAGCAGGCCGGACGAGTCGTAGTGGTGAATCAGCTCGTCGAGCGAGCGGCACACGTAGACGGCGCGCCAGCCCCCACCGTGCGCATCCTTCAGGATGCAGGGCAGCCCGATGTATTCCACGATCGCCTGCCAGTCGAGCGGATACTTCAGGTTCCGCAGGCTCTCGTCGTGCTTGATGCCGGGGATGTAGGCACGATTGGGCAGGGCGATCGTCTTCGGGCTGGCGACGCCGAGCTTGGTCGCGAGCGAGGCGCCGAACAGCTTGTCGTCGGACGACCACATGAACGGGTTGTTGACGACCGTGGTGCCCTGGAGCACCGCGTGCTTGAGGAAGGTGCGGTAGTACGGCACCTCGTGCGAGATGCGGTCGAAGATCACCGCGTAGTCCACCGGATCGTCCATGCGGGTGCCACCGAGCGTGACGTACTCGGCGACCACTCCCTCGTCGCGACGCGCGACTTCCTGGATGAAGGCGGGTGGAAAGGACCATTCCCGCCCGACGAGGAGTCCGATCTTTTGCATACGCGTCGCTCTCGTGCTGAGGTGAGCTACCGGTACCGTCAGTCGTGTCCGCCGATGTACGTCCGGATCATCTGCCGCCAATAAGGCCAGTCGTGCGCCCAGCCATCCCAGAGGCGCAAGGCGTTCCCGATCCCGCGCTCCCAGAGCTTCCCGGAGAAGTACTCGCTGTTGCCCCGCATCTGGTCGTCGCGGCCGATCGCCAGGATGATGTCGAGCCGCTGCATGGCCGAGATCCGGCCCTGGTCATGTTCGTTGGCGAGAAACTCGGGCGGATTGAACGGATACACGTTCTCGTCCGTGTAGCCATCGGTGATCTCGCGAATGTCGTAGATGCCGCTCAGCCCGATCGCGCGCCCCACCTCGTGCGGGTAGCGCAGCGCGAACGTCAGGGCATGATATGCGCCGAAGCTCGCGCCCGTCGTGATGAGAAAGGGATTCTGGTTTCGATGGCGCGTGAACGGCAGCACTTCGTCGTGCAGGTAGCGATCGTAGCGGGCGTGATGGCGTGCGCGGTCGCCGGGATACTTCCACTTGGCGTACCAGCTGTCGGCGTCCACG
>JALYXJ010000165.1 GCA_030947165.1 Gemmatimonadota bacterium | reverse complement strand
CCTCCGGCCCGTCACCCGAAAGGGAGCTCCCATGGGCTCCCTTTTTCATATCCCCGCCTCACCCCGCCCGCTTCCCCCGCCACCTACCGCATGCCTACCGCGCTGATTACCGGCATCACCGGGCAGGATGGGTCGTACCTCGCGGAGTTCCTCCTCGCGCGAGGCTACCGCGTGGTCGGCGTCGTCCGCCGCAGCTCGACGACGCCATACGAGCGCATCGCCCACCTCGTGGACCGGCTCGAGCTCTGCTCGGCGGACCTGCTGGACCAGACGTCCCTCACGGACGTCGTCCACGATGCCAAGCCCGACGAGATCTACAACCTGGCTGCCCAGAGCTTCGTCCAGACCTCGTGGGCGCAGCCCGTGTTGACCGGCGAGTTCACGGCGCTCGGCGTGACGCGGATGCTCGAGGCGATGAAAAAGGCGGCTCCCAAGTCGCGCTTCTACCAGGCCAGCTCCAGCGAGCAGTTCGGGAAGGTGGTGGAGACGCCGCAGCGCGAGTCCACGCCGTTCTATCCCCGGAGCCCCTACGGCGTGGCCAAGGTGTATGGGCATTGGATCACGCTCAACTACCGCGAGAGCTTCGGGCTGTACGCGGTGTCGGGGATTCTGTTCAACCACGAGAGCCCGCGCCGAGGCCTGGAGTTCGTGACGCGCAAAGCCAGCGACGGCGCCGCGCGGTGCAAGCTCGGCATGTCCAAGGAGCTGCGTCTCGGCACGCTCGAGGCGCGGCGCGACTGGGGCTTCGCCGGCGACTACGTGGACGCGATGTGGCGGATGCTCCAGCAGGACGAGCCGGATGACTACGTCGTGGCGACCGGCGAGACCTGGTCGGTCCGGCAGTTGTGTGAGTATGCCTTCGAGGCCGTCGGGCTGGACTATCGGGACTACGTGAAGCACGACAACCGGTTCGATCGGCCGGCCGAGGTGGATCTGCTCGTCGGCGATGCGCGGAAGGCGAAGGAGAAGCTGGAGTGGGAGCCGACGGTGCGCTTCCGTGAGCTCGTCACGATGATGGTCCAGGCGGATCTCGCGAGGCACCGCGGCACGTCGTGAGCCGGCGAGCGCTCGTCACCGGGGGGAACGGCTTTGTCGCCCGATGGGCGATCAAGGGCATGCTCCAGGGAGGGTGGACGGTCACCGCGGGATGCATCGCTGACGCTCCCCCCACGGACGTTCTCTCTGACGAAGAGCGCGCCGCGGTGACCTGGCTCCCCCTGGATGTGACGAGCCAGGTACAGGTGGCGGCCGCGCTCGACCAGTCGGCGCCGGATGCGGTCCTGCATCTCGCCGCAATCAGTCACGTCCCGGACGCGACGAGCAATCCGGGATACGCATACGAAGTGAATACGGTGGGAACGGTGCGGCTGCTCACGGAGATCCGCCGCCATCGCGTCGCGGGCACGGCAGACCCGTTGGTCCTCATCATCGGCTCGGCCGAGCAGTACGGTCGGCACGAAATCAACGAGATGCCGATTCACGAGGGGGTGGAACAACGTCCTCTGACCCTGTACGCGGCGTCGAAGGTGGCGCAGGAAGTGGTCGCGCTCCAGGCGTATCGGAGCGACGGCGTGCGTGTGGTCTGTACCCGAAGCTTCAACCATTCCGGGGTCGGGCATGGCACGCAGTTCCTGCTACCGTCACTCGTAGCGCGTGCGCTTGCGCTGCCGGCGCGCGGCGGGGTCCTCCAGATCGGCAACGGCGATACGGTTCGTGATTATCTTCACGTAGCCGACGTGGTCGAGGCCTATCTGGCGCTTTTCGAGCATGGCGTGACCGGCGAAGCGTATAATGTCTGTAGCGGAGAAGGAGTGAGCGTCCGAGCCCTCGCCGCGGCGGTGTTGGACCGGGTTGGCGTCAAAGCCGAGGTCACCAGCAGTGTCGCGCTCGCGCGTCCGGTCGACGTGCCCATCCAAGTAGGAAGCAACAGCAAGCTGCGCCGCGCCACCGGCTGGGCTCCCCGCCGGACGCGCGACGACATCATACGTGATCTGATCCATGCCGCGACGCTCTGACCTCCACCGCATTCTCGTCATCGGCTCCGGCCCGATCGTCATCGGGCAGGCGGCCGAGTTCGATTATTCGGGCACACAGGCGACGAAGGCGCTGCGGGAGGAGGGGTACGAGGTGATCCTCATCAACTCGAACCCGGCGACGATCATGACGGATCCGGAGATCGCCGACCGGACCTATCTCGAGCCCGTGACCCCCGAGTTCGTGGAGCTGATCATCGAGCGCGAGAAGCCGGATGCGCTGCTCCCCACGATGGGCGGGCAGACGGCCCTCAACGTGGCGATGACGCTCGCCGAGAACGGCGTGCTGGAGAAGCACGGTGTGGAGCTGATCGGTGCATCGGCCCGCGCCATCGCGATCGCCGAGGACCGCAAGCAGTTCGGCGAGGCGATGGAGCGCATCGACCTGGCGGTCGCGACGGGGGGCATCGCCACTACGGTCGACGAAGCGATCGACATGCTGGATACGATCGGGTATCCGGCGATCGTCCGACCCTCGTTCACGCTCGGGGGCACCGGTGGCGGCATCGCGTACAACCGCGAGGAGTTCGAGTCGATCGTGCGGCATGGGCTGCAGGAGAGCCCCACGAGCCAGATCCTCATCGAACGCTCGTTGATCGGCTGGAAGGAGTTCGAGCTCGAGGTGATGCGCGACCGGTACGACAACGTCGTGATCGTCTGCTCGATCGAGAACCTCGACCCGATGGGTGTCCACACCGGCGACTCCATCACCGTGGCGCCGGCAATGACGCTCACCGATCGCGAATACCAGACGATGCGCGACGCGGCCGTCGCGATCATCCGCGAGGTCGGCGTGGACGCCGGGGGATGCAACATCCAGTTCGCGCTCAATCCGCGCGACGGCGAGATGCTCGTCATCGAGATGAATCCGCGCGTCTCGCGCTCCTCGGCGCTGGCGAGCAAGGCGACGGGGTTCCCGATCGCCCGCATCGGCGCGAAGCTCGCCGTCGGTTATCGGCTCGACGAGATCCCGAACGACATCACCGGCACCACGCCCGCCTCCTTTGAGCCGGTGCTCGACTATGTCGTGGTGAAGGTGCCGCGCTTCGCGTTCGAGAAGTTCGTCAAGGCGAGCCCACTGCTCACCACGCAGATGAAGAGCGTGGGCGAAGCGATGTCGATCGGTCGCACGTTCAAGGAGGCGTTCCAGAAGGCGCTGCGCGCGCTCGAGACCGGACGTCCCGGCTGGTCGATCGGCGAGCGCCTGCTCGACGACCGCCTCGCGGACGAGACGCTCGAGACGTTGCGCGGCGCGCTCCGCCAGCCGACGCCCGAGCGCATCTTCCAGGTGAAGCGCGGCTTCCTGCTCGGCATGTCCGTCGACGAGCTGTACGAGCTCACGAACATCGATCCCTGGTTCCTGTCGCAGATGCAGGAGCTCATCGAGGCAGAACGGAGCTATGCGTCGCTCGGGACTGTGGACGCCGCCGCCATGCGCCGCATGAAGCGGCGCGGCTTCTCCGACCGGCAGCTCGCCGATCTGCGCGGCCAGACCGAGGACGCGGTCCGCGCCAGCCGGTGGAAGCTCGGCGTGCGCCCCGCGTACAAGATGGTCGACACCTGCGCCGGCGAGTTCCCGTCGTCCACGCCGTATCTGTACGGCAGTTACGACGACGAGAGTGAGGCACCGAAGAGCGGCAGGCGCTCGGTCGTCATCCTCGGCAGCGGCCCGAACCGGATCGGTCAGGGGGTGGAGTTCGACTACTGTTGTGTGCGGGCGGTGATGGCGCTGCGGCAGCAGGGGTACGAGACGATCATGATCAACTCGAACCCGGAGACGGTCTCCACCGACTTCGACACCTCCGACAAGCTGTACTTCGAGCCGCTGACGCTCGAGGACGTGCTCGAGATCGTGGACCGCGAGCAGCCGATGGGCGTGATCGTGCAGCTCGGTGGCCAGACCCCCCTCAAGCTGACGCGCGGACTGGAGAAAGCCGGCGTCCGGATCCTCGGCACGTCGCCGGACTCGATCGACGCCGCGGAGGACCGCCGCCGCTTCGAGGCCATCGCGCGCGAGGTGGGGCTCGTCCAGCCGCCGAACGGCACCGCCACCAGTGTGGAAGAAGCGCTGGAGGCAGCCGAGCGGATCGGCTACCCGGTGCTCGTACGGCCGAGCTACGTGCTCGGCGGCCGCGCGATGCAGATCGTGTACGACCCGCCCTCGCTCGAGGAGTACTTCGCGACCGCGGCGCGCGTGTCGGAGGAGCGGCCGGTGCTCATCGATCGCTTCCTCGAGGACGCGTACGAGGTGGACGTGGACGCGCTGTCCGACGGCGAGCGCGTCGTGATCGGCGGCGTCATGCAGCACATCGAGGACGCCGGCATCCATTCCGGCGACTCGGCCTGCGTGCTGCCGCCGTACCTCATCGGCGAGAAGGACCTCCAGACGATGCGCGACCAGACGGTGGCGATGGCGAAGGCG
>JALYXJ010000154.1 GCA_030947165.1 Gemmatimonadota bacterium | reverse complement strand
GCGCAGAAGTATTCGTAATAGCAGTTGCTGCGTCGGCTCCGCACCTGGAGGGCGTCCCCCAGCACCATCTGATTCCCGGCCGTACGCGGTACTCAATACACGGTACTGCCTACTTCGTACCGCCAATTCGGGGAGCACCACGAGCGCAGCCGGTGCGCCGCCCAGGCCGTACGAAGTATCTCGTAGCTCGTACCGAGTACGCCGTACGGCCGGGAACCCCTGTGTCGAGGAGCCGCCTTCCTCGCGCCCCGCATCACGATGTGCGGTCGTCGGCTAAATTGGTTGCCATGCCCCCGAAGACGCGCACCCTCTACCGCTGCACCGAATGCGGGGCCGACCACCCGAAATGGGCTGGCCGGTGCGACGTGTGCGGCGCGTGGAACTCGCTCGTCGAGGAGATGGCGGTCAAGGCGACGGTCACGGGAGGCGCGAGCCGTCGTGTCGGCGGCGCTCGCACGCTCGCCGAAGGGGGCAGCGTGGCGATCACACCGAAGCTGCGCGACGTCAGCGGCTCCGAGGCCCGCCGCTGGCAGACCGGGATGAACGAGTTCGACTTCGTCCTCGGCGGCGGCATCGTCCCCGGCTCGATGATTCTCATCGGCGGCGAGCCGGGCATCGGGAAGTCCACGCTCCTGCTGCAGGTGGCAGCCCGGCTGCAGTCGGCCGGACACGCGACGCTCTACGCGTCGGGTGAAGAGAGCCCGCTGCAGATCAAGCTGCGCGCCGACCGACTGGCGGAGGACGCCGGCGAGGTAACGCTGCTGAGCGAGACCAACCTCGAGACGGTGCTGGCCACCGCGGCGGCCACGGCGCCGGCCGTGCTCATCGTCGACTCCATCCAGACCATCTACACCGGTGATCTCGAGGGCGCACCCGGCAATGTGGGGCAGGTGCGGGAGTGTGCCGCGCGACTCATGCGGTTCGCGAAGGAGAGTGGCACGGCGGTGTTCGTCGTCGGTCACGTCACCAAGGGCGGCGGCATCGCCGGACCCAAGACGCTCGAGCACATCGTGGACACGGTGCTCTACTTCGAGGGGGAGAACTCGCTCGACCACCGCGTGCTTCGCGCGACCAAGAACCGCTTCGGGAGCGTGGACGAGATCGGCGTGTTCCGCATGGCCCACGACGGTCTGGTGCCGGTGGCGAATCCGTCCGAGCTCTTTCTCGGCGATCGCACGATGACGGCGTCCGGAAGCGCCGTCACGGCCCTGCTCGAAGGCTCGCGTCCCATTCTCATCGAGGTGCAGGGATTGGCGGCGAAAGCGGGGTTCGGCACGCCGCAGCGGGTCGCCACCGGGTACGACGGCCGTCGCCTCGCGCTGCTGCTGGCAGTGCTCGACAAGCGCGCCGGACTGTCGTTCGGAGAGCTGGACGTGTTTCTCAACGTGGTCGGCGGTGTGCAGTTGTCGGAGCCGGCGGGCGACCTCGCGGTCGCCGCGGCGCTGGCGTCGAGCGTGTACGACCGCGCGCTGCCGCACGAAGCGGTGTTCGTGGGGGAGGTCGGACTCGGCGGAGAGATCCGCCCGGTGTCACAGGCGGAGCGGCGGCTCGCCGAGGCGGCGAACATGGGCATGACCACGGCGTATCTGGCCGAGCGGACCGTGCCCAAGCGCGTCCCGAAGGGGCTCACCGCGGTAGGCGTGCGCACGATCGCCGACCTGTTCGAGCGAGTGTTTCGGTGAGCGCGCGCGAGTTTCATGAGCGCGCGCGCGATTCCCGGGACGCCGCGCGCGAAGCGCAAGCTTCGGCGGCGCCACAAACGCGCGACGTCGGCGTCGTGATCGTGGCCGGCGGCAGCAGCACGCGCGCCGGTGCGGGTGAGCTCAAGCAGTTTCGCTGGGTCGCCGGCAAACCGATGCTGCTGCACAGCGTGCAGACCTTCATGGCGCGTCCCGACGTGGGGATGGTGGTGTGCGTGCTGCCACAGCGGTATGCGGGAGATCCGCCCCCCTGGCTCTTCCAGTGCGACGTCGCTCGGCTGCTCGTGTCGGTAGGCGGTCGCACGCGAAGTGAGAGCGTGGCCAATGGGCTCGACGATCTGCCGGACGAGGCGGAGATCGTGCTGGTGCACGACGCCGCGCGGCCGCTGGTGAGCGCCGGAACGATCGACCGGGTCGTGGCCTCGGTACGCGCCGGCACGAGCGCCATCGCCGCTCTGCCCGTGGTGGACACGATCAAACAGGTCGACGACGACGGCGTGGTCGTGCGGACGGTGGAGCGCGAGGGACTCTGGCGTGCGCAGACCCCGCAGGGGTTTCCCCGGCGCGTGCTCGTGGACGCGCATCGACGCGCGCAGAAGGAGCACATCGCCGCGACCGACGATGCGGCGCTCCTCGAGCGGCTGGGCGTTCCGGTGCGTGTGGTGCGGGGGAGCGAGCGCGCGCTCAAGGTGACGGACGCCGGCGACTTCGCGCGAGTGGACGCTCTCTTCGCCCTCGACGAATGAGGCATGACCGCGCGCTCGGCGTGCCCTTCTGGTCGGAGGAAGAGATCGGCGCGGCCGTGCGGCCGGCACTCGAGCAGATCGAGATGCGCGGCGTGCTGGCCTATCCGACCGAGACGGTGTACGGTTTCGGCGGCGGGATCGATCGCGACTCGGTGGACGCGCTCATCCGACTCAAGGGCCGACCGCCGGGCAAGCCCTTCCTGCTATTGATCGCAGGGAGCGACATGCTCGCCAAGCTGGACCTCTCGCTGCCGAGCTTCGCGACCAACCTTGCCGCGCGCTTCTGGCCCGGGCCATTGACGCTCGTGCTGCCCGGCGGCGAACAGCGGGTGCCCGAGGCGCTGCGGGGACCGGAGGGAGGCGTCGCCGTGCGGTGGACGTCGCACCGGGCGCTCGAGCGACTGATTCTCACCTATGGCGACGCCATCACCTCCACCAGCGCGAACCGGCCAGGGGTTCCGCCGGCCACTTCCGCGCGCGAGATTCGAGAGCAGTGGGGCGACGCGATCGCGCGTGGGACTCTGCGCGTGCTGGACGGCGGAACGCTCAAGCCATCGCCGCCGTCCACGGTGGTGGATTGCACGGGACGCGCGCCGAGAGTGATTCGCCCCGGCGCGATTCCCGCCGACCGCCTGCGTGAGATCGCGCCCCGGCTCATCGGAGACGCCTGACCATCATGAAACTCCTCTTCGTGTGCACCGGCAACACCTGCCGGAGCGCCCTTGCCGAGGCGATCGCGCGCAAAGTCGCGATCGAGCGCGGGCTGGTGGACGTCGAGGTCGCGAGCGCCGGCACCAGCGCGTGGGACGGCGCCTCGGCGTCGGACGGCGCCATGCTCGTGGGAATGGAGCGCCGGCTCGATCTCGGCAACCATCGGTCGCAGCAGCTCTCGCGCGCGCTCGTCGAGTCGTGCGATCTGATCTTCACCATGGGCCCGCATCACCTCGAGCGTGTCCAGGCGCTGGGCGGGAGCGACAAGGCCTACCTGCTGACGGCGTATCCGCGGCACGGCACGGGGGGCCGCCCGATCAACGACCCCATGGGCGCGGAGCTCGACGTCTACCGCGCCACCGCCGACGAGCTCGAGTCGGAGATTCGCCGCGTGTTCGACCACCTCGCAGCGGCCAAGGTGCCCGGCGCATCGTGATGGCGCGGCCGGGCCGCCTGGTGCTCCTCGGGCATCCGGTCGCCCACTCCATATCGCCGCGCTTTCAGAACGCCGCCCTGCGCGCCGCCGGCATCCCGCTGCGGTACGAGACACTCGACGTCGCTCCCGACCAGCTCGACGGAGTGCTCGCCGATCTCGCACGGGAGAACGCCGCCGGCAACGTCAGCATCCCGCACAAGGAGGCGATGGCGGCGCGCTGCACTCGGCTCAGTGAGCTCGCGACGCGGTGCGGCGCGGTGAACACCTTCTGGCACGAAGACGGAGTGCTGGTCGGCGACAACACCGACGTCGGCGGACTCGACATGGTGGTGCGGGCGCTGCTCGGCAGCGCGTCGGGCGGCGTCCGGATCGCGCTCATCGGCGCGGGGGGCAGCGCCGCGGCGGTGCTGTGCGCAGCCGAAGGATGGCCGACCGCGCGCGTGCGGGTGTACAATCGGCACATGGCCCGCGCCGACCAGCTCGTTGCCAGATTTCCCCTGATCGCGGCGGTTGCCACGTCGCTTGAGGATGCGTTGCACCGCGCGACGCTCGTCGTGAACGCGACGCCCATCGGCATGCGCGACGACGAGCATCCGGTTCCGATCGCCGCATTGCCCCCCGGTGCGGCCGTGTTCGACCTCGTGTATCGTGCTCACGAGACGGCGTGGGTGCGCGCCGCGCGCGAGTCCGGCCACCGTGCCGCCGACGGCGAAGGCATGCTCGTGGAGCAGGGGGCGCTCGCGTTCGAGCGATGGTTCGGCGTACCCCCCGACCGCAACGCGATGTGGAAGGCGATGCACTGAGCGCACGCTGGGGCGCGGTGCAGCGTGGAGCGGCGGCGGTGCTCGACCTCCTGCTCCCGCGCGCCTGTGTGGTGTGCAGCCGAGCGCCAGGGCCGCGCGAGCCGGGGCTGGTGTGTGGGCGGTGCTGGCTCCGGGCGGAGCCGCTCCCGCTGCCACAGTGCACTCGGTGCGGGCATCCCATCGACGTGCGTCGGCGGCGCGCTGACTGCGCCTGGTGCGAGCTCCTGCCGCCTTACATCCGGGCCACGCGCTCGGCGTACGCCATTCCCGGTGGCGCCGCCGAATCCATCGTCCACGCACTCAAGTATCAGGGGTGGCCGGCCGTTGCCATCGCGATGGCCCGCCGCATGGGCTCGCTCCGCTTTCCATCCGACGTGGAGCGCGAGCGCGCCGCCCTCGTTCCGGTACCGCTATCTTCCTCGCGGCGGCGCGAGCGAGGCTACAACCAGAGTGCCGAGTTGGCGCGCGCACTGGGCGTGCTGTGGGGACTTCCGGTGCGCGATGACATGCTCGAGCGCGTGCGTGCAACGAAGACGCAGACGCGGTTGACACCAGGGGAGCGTCATCGCAACGTTTCGGGTGCGTTCCGTGCACGCGCGGAGCGCGATGCGCTGCGTGGCCTTCATCTCGTGCTCGTGGACGACGTGGTGACGACGGCGGCGACCCTCAACGCGTGTGCCGCCGCGCTGCATGCCGGCGGTGCACGCATTCTCAGTTTTGTGACCTTCGGCCGGGCGCCGGCAGTTGGCGACCGGTGGTGAACCACGGGAGACTCAATGGCAATTCGCGTCGGCATCAATGGCTTCGGTCGCATCGGGCGGCAGGTTCTGCGCGCCGCCAAGCAGGCGGGCATCAAGGATCTGGATTTCGTGGCCGTGAACGATCTCACGGACACCAAGACGCTCGCGCACCTCTTCAAGTACGACTCGGTGCACCGCGAATACCGCGGCGACGTGAAGGCCGGCGCCACCTCGATCACCGTGGACGGCGACGAGATCAGGATCCTCGCCGAGAAGGATCCGGCCAAGCTGCCGTGGGCGGACCTCAAGGTGGACATCGTGCTCGAGTCCACCGGCCGCTTCACCGACAAGGACAAGGCGGCGCTGCACATCGCCGGCGGTGCGAAGAAGGTGATCATCTCCGCGCCGGCGAAGGGCGAGGACATCACCATCGTGATGGGCGTCAACGACAAGAAGTACGACCCAAAGTCGCACCACATCATCTCCAACGCGTCGTGCACGACGAACTGTCTCGTGCCGATGGTGAAGGTGGTGCGCGACAACTTCGGGTTCGTGCGCGGCTCGATGGTCACGATCCACAGCTACACCAACGACCAGAACATCCTCGACCTGCCGCACAAGGATCTGCGCCGCGCCCGCGCCGCCGCGGTGTCGATGATCCCGACCACGACGGGTGCCGCGAAGGCCACGTCGCTCGTTATTCCGGAGCTCAAGGGCAAGATCGACGGCATCGCGATCCGCGTGCCGACCCCCGACGTCTCGTTTACCGACCTCGCGGTGGTGGTGGACAAGCCGGTCACAATCGAGCAGATCAATGCCGCATTCCGCAAAGCGGCCGATGGTGAGCTCAAGGGGATCCTCAAGTACACCGAGGAGGAGCTCGTGTCGTCGGACTACATCGGCAACCCGCACTCCTGCATCCTCGATGCGAAGAGCACCAACGTGGTGGACGGGCTCCTCGTGAAGGTGTCGGGCTGGTACGACAACGAGTGGGGCTACGCCTCGCGCTGCGTCGATCTGCTGCGCTTCGTCGGCAAGCAGCTGTAGCCATGGCCAAGATGACGGTGCGCGACCTCACCGCGGAGCAGCTCCGCGGCCGGCGCGCCCTCGTGCGCGTGGACTTCAACGTCCCGCTCGACGAGCACCGGCATGTCACCGACGATACGCGCATCCGGGCGGCGCTGCCCACAATCGAGCTGCTGCTCGATCGCGGCGCGCGCGTCGTCCTGCTCTCACATCTGGGGCGGCCAAAGGGAAAGCCTGAGCCAAAGTATTCGCTCGAGCCGGTCGCGCGGCGACTCACCGAGCTGCTGCCGGCGCGCAAGGTCTATTTCGTCGAGAGCACCGACACCGACGAGGCGCTTCTGGCGTCGACCAGGTTGCACGACGGCCAGGTGCTGCTCCTCGAGAACACCCGCTTCCTGGGCGGCGAGGAGACGAACGACCAGCGGCTCGCGCGGGAGCTGTCGCAGCTCGGCGACTTGTACGTCAACGATGCCTTCGGCGCGGCGCACCGCGCGCACGCATCCACCGAAGGGATCGCGCACCATCTCAAGCCGGCGGTCGCGGGGCTGTTGATGGAGAAGGAGCTCGCGTACCTTCAGGGCGCGCTCACGAATCCCACGCGTCCCTTTGTCGCCGTCCTTGGGGGAGCCAAGATCTCGGGCAAGATCGACGTGATCGAGGCGCTCCTGCCCAAGGTGGACGCGCTGCTCGTCGGCGGCGCCATGGCGTGCACGTTCTACAAGGCGATGGGCCTCGAGACGGGCAACTCGCTCGTGGAGCAGGACCGGGTGGAGATGGCACGCGCGCTGATGGAGAAGTCGGGCACACGGATCATCCTCCCGCATGACTGCGTGGTGGCGCCGGACATCGACGCGGGAGCAAAGGCACATGGCGTGTCAAAGGATGGGATTCCGCCCGGTGAGATGATGCTCGACATCGGGCCGAGCACGGCCGAGTCGTACGGCCGCGCCGTTGTTGCCGCCAAGACGGTGCTCTGGAACGGACCGATGGGAGTGTTCGAGAAGCCGCCGTTCGACAAGGGCACGCGGGCAGTCGCCGAGGCGATGGCGAAGGCGACGTCGCTGGGCGGTACAACGATTGTCGGGGGCGGCGACTCGGCCGCCGCGGTGGAGCAGTTCGGCCTCGCGTCGCGCATGAGTCACGTGTCCACGGGGGGTGGCGCGTCGCTGGAGTTCCTCGAGGGCAAACCGCTGCCGGGCGTGGTCGCGCTCACCGACAAGTAGGTGAACGCGCACCGACGGCCGGTGTTGGCGGCGAACTGGAAGATGAATCTCGGGCCGACGCAGGCGTCGGCCTTTCTCGACGCGTTCCTGCCTCGCTACGCCGCGCGCCACGACCGCACGGTCATTCTCTTCCCGTCTGCGCTGAGCTTCGCGGCGGTGCATGCCGGCACCCAACGGCGACCGGACATCCGGCTCGGCGTGCAGAACGTGCACACGGAGGAGAAGGGCGCGTTCACCGGGGAGAATTCCGTCGCCATCGCCGCCGATGCCGGCGCCGCATTCGTGCTCGTCGGACACTCGGAACGTCGTCATGTCTTCGGCGAGACGGACGCGCAGGCGGCGCAGAAATGCGCGCGGGTGGTGCAACACGGTCTCACCCCCGTGCTCTGCGTCGGCGAGCTGATCGAGCAGCGCGAACGCGGTGAGACCGAGTCGGTAGTCCTTCACCAGCTACGTGCCGGCGTGTCGATGCTCTCGCACGAGGCGATCCGCTCAATGATCGTCGCCTACGAGCCGGTGTGGGCGATCGGCACGGGACGCACCGCCACGCCGGAGGACGCGACCGTCGTGCATCGCGTGCTACGCCGTGCGTTGACCGAGCTCATCGAGACGGGCGCCGCCGAGATTCCCCTGCTGTACGGCGGCAGCGTGAACGTCGGCAACGCCTCGGCGTTGCTGGCCACCGATCAGGTGGACGGGTTGCTGGTCGGGGGGGCGAGTCTGGAGCCGGAGGGG
>JALYXJ010000131.1 GCA_030947165.1 Gemmatimonadota bacterium | reverse complement strand
GCGCCCGGAGCGCGAGGCCCCGCCGGACGCGGAAGCCGGTCGCGCGGACCGCGTCGTCGCCGCCGATCAGCGCGAGGGCGCGCGCGTAGTAGCGCTCGGCTTCGCGGATCCCCTCGTGGCGCTCGGCTCGATCCGCCGCCCGGGCGAGGGTGTCCGCTGCGCGGGCGATCGGCGGCGGAACCGTGGTCCGCCCGATCTCGCGGGCCACCAGGCAGGCCTGCTCCAGGTGATACGCGACGATCTCGACGAACTCCGCCTCGCCGGCGGGAAGCGCCGCGATCCAGTCCGCGCAGCGCACGTGCAGCTCGACGCGGCGGCCCTTGGGCAGCCGCGCGTAGGCGACATCACGGATGAGAATGTGTTTGAACGTCCATTCGCGTTCGCCCGCGACCGTGGACGTCTCGCGCTCGTGCACGAGATCGCGGCGCCGAAGGGAAGCGAGGGCGGTGTCCTGATCCCGGTCGCTGTCCGCGAGATAGGTCACCGCACCCGACCAGAACACCCCGCCGATGACCGATGCCTGCTGGGCGGTGCGCCGCTCTCCACCCGGCAGCTGATCGAGGCGGGCACCGATGAGGGCGCTGAGGTTCGTGGGGATCGCGAGCGCAGGCAGTCCCTCCTGGCCGGCGGCATCCAGCTGCCCGGACTCGCCGAGCATGCGCATCAGCTCCTCGAGGAAGAGGGGATTCCCACCCGCCGCCGCGAGCAGCCGCTCGGCCGCGCCGGCCGAGAGCCCTCGTCCTCCGAGTAGCCCGGTCAACAGGGCCTGGCTGTCACTGCCGTCGAGCGCCGCGAGATCGATCGCGCGCCGGTTCGATGAAGCCCTGAGGATCCCAGGGGCGCTGTCGGCCAGCTCCGACCGGGCGGTCGCCAGGACGAAGACCGGCGCGCCCGCTCCCTCGACCACGAAGTCCATGAACTCGAGGAGCGTCGCCTCTGCCCAATGCAGGTCCTCGACGACGAGCACAACGGGCTTCTCTGCTGCGAGGAGCTCGAACACCCGTCGGATGCCCCAGTGCAGTTCGGCCTGGACGATCTCGCTCGCGCCATAGGTGCCGCGCCGTGTGGTCGGCTTGCCGACGAGATTCGTCAGCGCGGACGCCATGGTTCGAAGCTCGTCGGCATCGTCGGTAGGCAGCGAGTCCAGCAGGATCCCGAGCTTTTCGGAGACGGCGCTCGGATCATCGCTGACGAGGATGCCCGCGGCGTCCTTGAGGATCTCGACGATCGGCCAGTACGTGATGCCCTCTCCATAGGGCAGGCAACGGCCGCGGTACGGTCCGCGGATGTCTTGGAGCTCCTCGGTGAACGCGGCGATGAGCCGACTCTTCCCGACGCCCGGCGCGCCGAGGAGCGTGACGATGCCCGGCGTCCGGCCACGAACGACGCTCTCCCACAGCTCGTGGAGTGAAGCAAGCTGCTGCGTGCGACCGACCAAGGGTGATTGGGACGTGAGCCGCCGTGCGGCGCCTGGCCGAGGGCGCAGCGCGATCCAGACAGGCACGGTCTCCGCTTTGCCCTTCACGCGGATGGGTTCGGTGTCCGCGTATTCGATGGCGTGGGCGGTCGCACGGTACGTCGCTGCGCCCACCAAGATGCCGTTCACCGGTGCGTTCGTCTGCAGGCGGGCCGCAGTGTTCACGACGTCGCCCGCGGCCATGCCCTCGCCTTCGCTCGGGCGGGCGTTCAGCACCACCAGGGCTTCGCCGGTGTTCACCCCGATGCGGAGGTTCAGGTCGAGCTTCGAATCGGCCGCATTCATTTCGGCGATGGCGTCGCGAATGGCGAGTGCGGACCGGACCGCGCGCTCGGGGTCGTCCTCGTGAGCGAGCGGGGCACCGAACAGGGCCATGACCGCGTCTCCGATGAATTTCTCGACGGTTCCGCCGAACCGCTCGAGCTCGGTCCGCAGGCGCAGGTAATAGGGAGAAAGCATCGCGCGGACGTCCTCGGGATCCATCTGCTCGGATCGCGTGGTGAAGCCCACGAGATCGGCGAACAGGACTGTGACGACCTTGCGTTCCTCTTCTGGCTGGGCAGCGGACCGAGTGGCAAGCGGCGTTCCGCAGGAGAAGCAGAACTTGGCCGCCTCAGGATTCTGTTGGCCGCACCGTTCGCAGGTCTTGTCAGCCACGGGCGGGAAGCGTAGCGAGTACGTGGTCCGAGCACGCGTTCTGCTAGCAGGTGCGCAGGAGGTACGCCGATGCCACAGAACGCCTGGAGCCCCAAGCGCGAGCGCCAGTACAAGCACATCAAGGAGGAGGAGAAGGATGCCGGCCGGTCGGAGGACACCGCCGAGCGGATCGCGGCGGCGACGGTCAACCGCACCCGTACCGCGAAGGGCGAAACGAAGGCCAAGAAGTCGGCGAGCGCGCGGTCGCGGGCGCAGAAGGCCGCCTCGACGGCGAGCAAGCGCGCCGGGGCCAAGAGCCGCGGCGGGACGAAGAAGACCACGAAGAAGACCACTGCCAGGAACACCGCTGGGAAGCGTTCCTAGACGGCGGCTACCCTAGCCCCGGCGCATCGGCCGGGAGGATGAAGATGGTCGCGAAGAGCAGCGCAGCTGGGACGAAGGACAAGCCCTGGAAGCTGAAGACGCCGAGCGGATCGAGCGAGTACGTGATGTATCGCGACGACTCGTCGGATCCGCCGTCGATCGTGTGCGTCGTCGGCAAGACGGAGCTCCGCTACCAGGCGCGCGCGATCGAGGATCTGCACGCGATGCTCAAGAAGCATGGCGACTGGATGCTCCTCGGCAGCGCGGACGAGCAGAAGCCGGCCGCGGACGGCACCGTCGAGGCGTGGGGTCGCTCGCCCAAGAACCCGGTCAAGGGCTGGTACGGCACCAAGAAGGGGCTACGTGGTCGCTTCGGGATGTACATGCCGCCCCTCCTCGAGGCCCTTGGGCTCGCCGAGGTCGAGCACAACGCGAAGAACAACCGGATGCGTGCGAAGTAGCGAATGCCGTTCAAGAGCAAGGCGCAGCGGCGGAAATTCGCGCAGCTGCTGGTCGATGGCGAGATCACGGATCAGCAATACGAGGAGTGGAACCGGTCGACCGGCAAGAAGGAGCTGCCCGAGCGCGTGAAGCCCAAGGCGGGCGCCAAGAAGAAGACGACCGCGAAGAAGAAGACCACGGCCAAGAAGACGACCGCCAAGAGGCACTGAGCGGGTGGCGGGAATCGAACCCGCACCTCAACCTTGGAGGGGTCTCATGCGGCCACTACACCACACCCGCGTGCTCCGGCTCGATTCTAGACGACGCTCCAGGTGATCGGACGGCCCTCGACCTCGCGCAGTCGACCGCGCAGCTCGAGATAGCGCAGATGCGCGAGCGTCTCGGCGAGCGCGAAGCGCTCCTCGTGCGGTGACCGCAGCACCGGAAACAGGGTCCGGCAGATCGCGTACGCGGTTCGCGGCGTCCCGCGTGCGGCTTCCATCGTCGCATCGATGCGCTCCGCGTGATGGGCGAGGATCTGGTCGACCCGGCCGGCGCAGTCGTCGAACGGATCGCCGTGTGCGGGCAGCACGCGCTTCACGTCAAGGGTCTTCATCTTCTCGAGCGCGCTCAGGAAGTCGCCGAGCGGATCGGGCCGGCCGTCGGGGTACACACCGACGTTCGACGTGATGCTGGGCAGAACGTGGTCGCCGGAGATGAGCGTGCCCGACGACGCTTCAAAGAGCACGGCATGGTGATCGGTGTGACCAGGTGTCCACACCACCGTCAGCGCACGCCCGCCGAGATCGAGCACCTCGCCATCGGCGACCGCGTGGATCGGCTCGAAGGGATCGACCCGTTCGCCCATCGCGACCCACGCCGCGCGCATCCCTTCATCGACGTCATGAGGCATCCCGTGGCGCTCGAAGAGCGCGTAGGTCTTGTCGATCAGCTTGTGGTCGGCCGCCCAGGTCAGGTGCGCCCGCTCGATCTCGGGACCGTGCATGACGAGCTTCGCGCCGCCGTCACGCAGCAGGCCGGCCATGCCAAGGTGATCTGGGTGCAGGTGCGTGATGAAGGCGGTGCCGATGTCCGCGAGCGCGACGCCGGCCGCCGCGAGTCCCGCGCGCAGCTCGGCCTCGGCTTCGGCGGTGTGCATTCCGCTATCGACGATCGACCAGCCGCGGTCGCCCTCGATCAGGTACACGTTCACGTTCCGCAGCGCGAGCGGGAGGGGAAGCAGGATGCGCCGGACGCCCGGCGCAACGTGCCCGTCGGACGTCACGCTCCTAGAATGGCGGGACTCCGGCCCGTTCGTCTAGCGGCCCAGGACACTGCCCTCTCAAGGCA
>JALYXJ010000199.1 GCA_030947165.1 Gemmatimonadota bacterium | reverse complement strand
CGCGCCGCGGTGGCCTTCCTGCACGGTCTCGCGGCGTGGGATTTCGCCGAAGCGGCGCGGGCGGCGGAGCCGCTGCTCGCGGCGGCGCGCCGGAACGATCACTGGCTGCCGGCGGATCTGCTGCTCGACGGCGCCGTGGTGGCGCGACTGCGGACGAACGACGCGCGGGGGGCGCGCGAGGCACTCGACGCGCTGACGTCGGTCTCGTCGCGGACGCGCAACGACGTGCGCGCACAGCTGCTCGCGGCGTGGGTGCGGGCGGCGGAGTCGCCGGCGCACCCGACGCCGATCGCGCTCCGGTAGGCCGTCAAGCGGGGAGCACCCATCGCCGGAGGCGCGCGATGCGCGTTTGCCGTGTCCTGCTACAATTGCAAAAATCGCAAAAACAATCAGTCAATAATGGCATTTGACCCGGCTAAATTGCGAAAGTGCGAAGGAAATTTCGCACAAACTGCAATTTTCTCTTGACAGAGCGAACCATTGCGCCTAAGCTGTCGGCGTGACTCGCGCCCTGACTCCGTCCGCTATCGCTCGCACCAAGCGAAATCCCGAGGGGATTCGCTGGCGCACGGGCGTCGGTCGAGGTGCACACAGGTGATAGCGCCGTAAGTCCTCCTGATGCCTTCGTCATGCCCCCGTGATCCGAGCGAGCACGGGGGCTTTTTCATGTCCGTCACCCCATCCATCACCCGTGGAGGAACCAATGCAAGTGCGAGCTCGTGCAATTCAGCGGCGAACCGCATGGCTGGCCGGCGCCATCGCCGCGCTCGTTCTCCCTTCGATCGCGTTGGCGCAGACCGCGACGCCAGACGCGGCGAAGCTCGACGCGATTGCGAAAGCGGTCGCCGACAACGCGACGGCCATCAATTTCGTGTGGGTCCTCGTCGCCGGATTCCTCGTGATGTTCATGCAGGCGGGGTTCGCGCTCGTCGAGATCGGGTTCACACGCGCCAAGAACGCCGGTCATACCATCACGATGAACTTCATGGTGTACGGCATCGCGATGCTCGCCTACTGGGTGCTCGGCTTCGCCTTGCAGGCCGGCGGCGTGGGCGCGCTCGGCACGCTCGGCGGCTTCGCCGGCCTGAGCTCCGAGTTCACGATCACGCTGTTCGGCAAGGAGTTCGGACTGTTCGGCACCACCGGCTTCTTCCTTACCGGTGTGGCCTACAATGCGAGCGTGTTCGCGTACTTCCTGTTCCAGATGGTCTTCATGGACACCGCGGCGACGATTCCCACGGGCGCGCTCGCCGAGCGATGGAAGTTCGCGTCGTTCGCGGTGTTCAGCGTATTCGTCGGTGCGCTCATCTATCCCGTGTTCGGCAACTGGGCATGGGGGGGCGGCTGGCTGTCGCAGCTCGGCAAGAATTTCGGGCTCGGTCACGGCTACGTGGACTTCGCCGGCTCCGGCGTGGTGCACCTCACGGGTGGAGTGATGGCACTCGTCACCGCCATCATGCTCGGGGCGCGTCGCGGGAAATACAACAGTGACGGCACGGCGAACACGATCCCCGCGCACAATCTCCCGATGGCGCTGCTCGGGACGTTTATCCTCGCGTTCGGATGGTTCGGCTTCAACGCCGGGTCCACACTGGCGGGCACGGACACTCGCATCGCGGTGATCGCGGTCAACACGATGCTGGCTGGGGCGATGGGCGGATGCGCGGCGATGATCTACGCCTGGGCGCGCCATGGCAAGCCGGATCCGGGCATGTGCGCGAACGGCACCCTGGCCGGTCTCGTGGCGATCACGGCGCCGTGCGCCTTCGTGACCGCGCCGGTGGCGGTGTTGATCGGCGTGATCTCCGGCGTGCTGGTGAGTGTGGCCGTGCCGTTCATCGACCAGAAGCTCAGAATCGACGATCCGGTCGGCGCGATCGCAGTGCATGGCGTGAACGGCCTGTTCGGCGTGCTGGCGGTCGGACTCTTTGCCGACGGTACGTATGGCGACGGCACGAACGGCGTCGTCGGCGGCGTGCGGGGCCTGTTCTACGGCGACGGCACGCAGATCATCGCGCAGAGCGTCGGCGCCGTGGCGAACTTCGCGTGGGTCGGCCTCTCGGCCTTCGTCGCGTGGAAGATCACTGGCGTGCTCGTAGGCGGACATCGGGTGGCCGCGCGAGTGGAAGACGAAGGACTCGACATGGCGGAGATGGGCGTGCTGGCATACCCGACGGATCTCGCGTCGCCAGCGGTGCTGCCCGAAGCGCCACGTCGGAAAGCTGTCGAGGCAGCCTGACACTGCCGTCGTGCGTGGGGGACATCCCCGCTCTCCACGCACGCGGCAACAGGAATCGCGCGGTGTCGACACACACCGCCACTGGAGGAGTCATGGAGCACCGCCGATCGAGATTGGCAGGTTTCACCATCGCACTCGCACTCGTCGAACTCACGACTGACATCGCTGGCGCGCAGGCGGCCACGCAGGCGGGCGTGCCCGCGACGACGGTCGTCGCCGCGAAGGTCGATCCCGCCGCGAAGGTCGACTCCGGGGCGAAGACAACCGCGGCCCCGCCGGCACCGATCCCCACCTTTTTCACGGAGATTCAGGCCAACGCCTTTGCCTCGTTCGGCTACACCTACAACACGAACAAGCCCACCTCGCGGATCAATGGCCTCCGCGTGTTCGACTCGGATGCGAACACCTTCGGCGTGGACGTCGCGGAGCTCGTGCTCCAGCGCACGATCGCCAAACCGGGCGAGACGGGATTCCGCATGGACCTGGAGGTCGGGAGCGCGATCCCGCAGAAGTCACAGGCATACGGCCTCTCCGTCGGTCAGAGCGCCGATCTCCAGCAGGCGGTGCTCAGCTATCTGGCACCGGTCGGTAGGGGTCTGCGACTCGACTTCGGGAAGTTCGTCACCCCGCTCGGCTACGAGCTCATCGAGGGCTATGACGGCTACAACGACAACTACAGCCGGTCGTTTCTATTCAACTACGCGATCCCACTCACGCATACCGGCGTGAAGGCGAGCTATCCGTTCGGCAGCGCCGTCTCGGCGATGGTGATGGTCGTGAACGGCTGGGACAATGCACGGGACAACAACAGCGGCAAGTCGATCGGCGGGCAGTTGACGCTGGTGCCGGTGGCGCCCGTCTCGATCATCATGGGCTACATCGGCGGACCGGAGAAGCCGGACACGAACGGCTACTTCCGCCACACCTTCGACCTCGTCGCGACCTGGAAGGCGCTGGATGTGCTGACGCTCGCCGTCAACGGCGACTACGGCGTGGAGAAGAACGCGAGCCTCGTGACGCCGGGGAAGGACGCAGTATGGAAGGGCATCGCGGGCTACGCGATCTGCGGACCGACGAACGGATTCTCGCTGGCGCTCCGCGGCGAGACCTTCCACGACGAAGGCGGCACGCGGCTCGCCGCAGGCTCGGCAGCCACGGTGAGCGAGTTCACGCTGACGCCGTCCTACAAGCTCGGCGACCATTTCCTCGTGCGGAGCGATGTGCGGTTCGATCGCGCGAACCTGCCGTTGTTCATCAAGGATGCGAACACGGCGACGACCATGCAGCGCACGATCACGTTCAACGCGATCTTCGTCTACTAGCAAATGCACGCATGATATTCCTCGTCCCGCCGCCCGCGTTCGCGGTGTCGCACCCCGAGCCTGTGGCGAACGTCCTGCTCGCGCTCACGGTCATTCTCGTGGGCGCGCGGCTGGGCGGCTGCGCCGCCGAGCGGCTGGGACAGCCGGCCGTGCTGGGTGAGCTGCTCGTCGGAGTCATCCTCGGCAACCTCCAGGGTGCGAGCCTCGAGTGGCTCGTGGCGATGCGGACGGATCAGACCGTCGATCTGCTCGCGCAGGTGGGCGCGGTGATTCTGTTGTTCGAGGTCGGACTCGAATCGACGCTTCGCGACATGCTGCGCGTCGGGCTGCGGTCGCTGGCGGTGGCGGTGCTCGGCGTGGTGACGCCGTGGGCGCTCGGTTGGTGGGTCGGCTCGCTGCTCTTGCCCGACAAGAGCGTCTACGTGCACGCCTTTCTCGGCGCGACGCTGACGGCGACGAGCGTGGGCATCACGGCGCGAGTGCTGAAGGACATCGGTCGCGCTCACGTGCCCGAGGCGCGGATCATCCTCGGCGCAGCGGTCATCGACGACGTGATCGGTCTGGTCATCCTCGCCGTCGTTGGCAGTGTCATGGCCGCGGCGAACGCCGGCACACCCGTGTCGCTCGGCGGGGCCGGCCTGGTGATGGGCAAGGCGCTGCTCTTTCTGCTGACGGCGTTCTCGATCGGAGCATTCCTGTCACCTCGACTGTTCGCGATGGCACTGCGGCTGAACGGGCGGGGCGTCCTGCTCACCACGGCGCTGGCGGTCTGCTTCACGCTCGCGTACTTCGCGTCCACGATCGGCCTCGCGCCAATCGTTGGTGCGTATGCCGGTGGACTGATCCTTGAGGAGGCGCACTATCGCGATTTCCTCGATCAGGGCGAGCACCGGCTCGAGGTGCTCGTGCATCCGATCGCGGTCTTCCTCGTGCCCGTGTTTTTCGTGCTCATGGGGATGCGCGTGCAGCTCTCCGCGCTCGCGCAGCCGGGGGCGCTCGGGCTCGCGGCGCTGTTGACGGTCGCCGCGATCGTCGGCAAGCAGGCCTGCGCGCTCGGGGGCCTCGGCGCGGGGCTGGATCACATCGCGATCGGGCTCGGCATGATCCCGCGCGGCGAAGTCGGGCTGATCTTCGCCAACATCGGTCTCGGACTCACGCTGCACGGGGAGCGGATCGTAGACGAGCGCACCTTCTCCGCGATCGTGCTCGCGGTGATGGCGACGACGCTCGTGACGCCCGCGGTGCTCAAGTGGCGGCTCACGCGCTGGGAGCGGCGGGGCGCGAGCGTGTTGGCAGGAGACGGGTCGCTGGCGACGAGCGGCGCCTGAGGCCGATCGCTGCTGGCCGGCCAGCGCGAGGTTGGTGCGTTGGCGCGTCAGCGTGCGCGCGCGTGAAACGGAGGGCCTGGGATTCGAACCCAGAAGTCCTTGCGGACGCCGGTTTTCAAGACCGGTGCAATAGCCATTCTGCCAACCCTCCTGGCGGCAGGAAAGATCGCCCAGGGGCGGGTGTCGTCGCAACGCCATCAGGCGATCAGCTCGCGAACACGACGTCCCCGTCCTCGTCGATGCCGAGCTCCTGCTGCAGGCCGCACACGCCGCAGATCTTGGTGGCGATCCACACGGCCTGCAGCTCGTCGCGCACGGAGTCCGGGGCCGGCTTCACGAGGAGCTTCTTGTAGGTGTACTCGCCGCAGTTCTCGCACGCGTGAGCGCGGGCGATCCGCTCGGCGCGCTCGCGCGTGATGCTCGCCAAGGTCAGAGGTCCGGCCGCAGCGTGTCGTCGCCGGCGACAAGCTGTGGTGGGGCGGGGGGAGGACCAGGCGGAGCGGGGGGCGCCGGCGGAGGCGGTTGTCTGGGCACTCGCGGGCCGGCGTCGCGCGTCAGCAGCTCGCGGAGTCCGCCCAGCGCGCCCATGACCCCAGTGGCCTCGGCGGGGAGGAAGATGGTGGTGCCCGCGCCCTCGGTGATCTTGGGCAGCGCCTCCAGATACTTGAGGCCCAGCAGGTACATCGCCGCCTGCCCCTCGGGGAGCGCCGCGGCGATGCGATGGAGTGCGTCCGCTTCGGCTTCCGCCATCGCGGTTCGCGCTGTCGCGAGTCCCTGCGCGCGGAGAATCGCCGCGTCCTTCTCGCCCTCGGCGCGGCGGACCTGCGCTTCGCGCACCCCTCCGACTCGAGTATCGCGGCGCGCTTCGTGGC
>JALYXJ010000110.1 GCA_030947165.1 Gemmatimonadota bacterium | reverse complement strand
GTATCTGAGCCCGCAGGCGTCGCGGCTGCTGCACGCGATGGGGGCGCTGGACGCCGTGGAGCGCGCCGGCGCGGCGCATCTTGCCGGCATGACGGTTCGCGCGCCGAACGGCGCGATCATCCGCGGTGACTTCGTCGCAGCCCACGGCTACAGCGCCTTCCGCGACCGCGGCCTGGCGCTGCGCCGCACCCGGCTCGATCCCATCCTCCTCGACTGCGCGCGCAACGCGGGCGCCGAGGTGCGCGAGCAGATGCGCGTCACCGACGTGATGCGCGATGCACGAGGTCGCGCGATCGGCGTGCGCGTGCTCCGCGCCGACGGTGCAGCGCAAGACATCCGCGCAAGGTTGGTGGTCGGGGCCGACGGCCTCCGATCCGTGGTCGGTCGCCGCCTGGATCTCAGCCGCATGCGGCGCTGGCCCCGCCGACTCGCCCTCGTGGCGCACTACGAGCAGTTCGGCGACGTGACCGCATGGGGCGAGATGCATGTCGAGCGCGACGTGGGTTACGTGGGCCTGGCCGCGGTGGAGGACGGCCTCACCAACGTGGCGATGGTCGTGCCGGCGAGCGCGGCGTCGCTGGTGAGCGCGGATCGCACCGCCTTCTTCGAGCGCTGGCTGCGCGACCGCCCGCAGCTCGCGCCGCGGGTGGCCGGCGCTCGGCGCGTGACGCCGGTGCTGGCCACCGGACCGTTCGCGTCACATGCTCGGCGCGCGTGGGCGCCGGGGGCCGCGCTGGTCGGCGATGCAGCCGACTTCTTCGATCCGTTCACCGGGGAGGGGATCTACGCCGCGCTTCGCGGCGGCGAGCTGCTTGCGCCATTCGCCCTCCAGGCGCTTGGGGCCGACGTCGCCGGCGCGAACCGGGCGCTCGCGGCCTACGATCGCGCTCGGAAAGCGGAGTTTGCCGGCAAGTGGCTGGTGGAGCGGCTCATCAGCTCCGCCGTCGGCTTCGCGCCGGCGATCAACTACTTCGCCCGCACGCTGGCGGCGCGCAAGGACATGGCCGACCTGCTCGTCGGCGTGACGGGAGACTTCGTGCCGGCGCGCGAGGTGTTGCGTCCCGGCTACCTGCTGAATCTCTTTCGCTCATGACGATCGACCCGGATGCATTCCGCAGTGTGCTCGGCCGCTTCGCCTCGGGGATCACCGTGCTCACGACGCGCGACGCGACGGCCCGCGACGTGGGAATGACGGTGAGCGCGTTCTGCTCGGTGAGCCTCTACCCGCCGCTGGTGCTGGCGTGCATCGACGTCCAGTCGTCGGCGTTTCCCGCGCTCGAGGTCGCGGAGCGCTTCGGCGTGAGCATTCTCGCCTCGGATCAGGAAGCGCTCTCCCGCCGGTTCGCGTCGGTGGACTCGGCGCACCGGTTTGACGGCATCGGCTATCTGCGCGGCGAGAGTGGCGTCGTGCTCCTGCTCGACGCCCTCGCGCATCTCGAGTGCAAGGTGGTGGCGAAACATGTCGCCGGCGACCATACGATCTTCATCGGCGAGGTGGAGCGCGCCACGGCCCGCGACGCGCGGCCGCTGCTCTACTATCGCGGCGGCTACGCGCAGCTCGAGCGCTGACCGCGACATGCTGTCTCTCTCGCCTCGTCGGCGGCGCGACTTCGAGCATCTGGACGATCCCGCCATCGATCCGGCGCTGCGCGAGCGCTCGCTGCGCGACGTCAGACGGGCCAACTCCACCCTCGGCGGCGCGCACGCCGTGCTCAGCGAAGTGGCGCGACAGCTGTCGACCCTTGGCCCGCAGGCCACGCTCCTCGACGTGGGCACCGGACTCGGAGACATTCCCTGCCGCGCCCGCGCCCTGGCGGCGCGCCGCGGCGTGGCGCTCACGGCCCTGGGAATCGACGAGGCGGCCTCGCTGGCACGAGTCACGCACGGCATGCTCGACGGGAGCGCCGCCGCCGACGCACGCCGCCTCCCCTTTCCCGACGCCAGCGTCGACATCGTGACCTGCTCTCAGGTGCTCCACCATTTCGAGGATGCGGACATTCCCGTCGTGCTGCGCGAGCTGCAGCGCGTGGCGCGGCGCGCGGTGATCGTCAGCGACATCCGGCGAAGCTGGCTCGCCGCGGCCGGCTTCTGGATGGTGAGCTGGCCGCTCGGTTTTCATCCCGTGAGCCGGCACGACGGCGTGGTGTCCGTGCTGCGCGGCTTCACTCCGCGCGAGCTCTCGCTGTACGTGGAGCGCGCCACCGGGCACGCCGCCGCCGTGCGTCGGCATCTGGGCTTTCGTGTCACCGCCACCTGGAGCCCTGCCCGATGAGCCTCCCCGTTCCGTACGATCTCGGACCGATGCCCTCCGGCCGCAGCATGACGACGGTGGACGAGCAACTGGTCCGCGCTCCCCTCGCGCGGATCTTCACGCTCGCGGCGGACGTGGAGCGATGGCCCTCGCTGCTCCCGCACTACCGGTACGTACGCTACCTCGAGCGGCGACCTGATGGCGGCGGCGTGGTGGAGATGAGCGCGAACCGCCCATTCGGTCTGATGCAGTGGCCCACGTGGTGGCGCTCGCGCATGCGGGTGCATCCGCCCGGCGCGGTGCTCGTGCCCTCGATTCGATTCTCGCACGTCGGGGGCGTGACGAAGGGGATGGAAGTGGAGTGGACATTTCAGGACGTCGCCGGGAACGGCACGCACGTGCGTATCGTTCACGTGTGGGACGGCCCGGCTGTGGCCATGGTCGGCGAGCTCGCGGCCTCCATGGTGATCGGGCCGGTGTTCGTGCACGGCATCGCGAGCCGTACTCTCGCTGGCCTGGCGGCCTCGGCGGAACGGACCGGGCCCTGACTGGGTAACTTGTGGTCTACCAGGAGAGTGGCAGTGGCTGAGCGGCGACGAGTGGCGGTGACGGGGATCGGTGCGATCACGCCCATTGGCAGTCGGGCGTCAGGGTTGTGGGATGGCCTCCGCTCGGAACGGTCGGCCGTGCGCACGGTCACGCGCTTCGATCCGTCGCAGTGGCGCAGCCAGAACGCGGCTGAAGTGAACGACTTCGACGCGAACGACTACCTCGAGCGCAAGAAGGTGAAGCGGCTCGAGCGTTTTGGCGCCTTCTCCATCGCGTGCGCGATGCAGGCGATGCAGGACGCCGGCATCGACCTCGCCGCCGAGAACCGCGAACGGATCGGGTCGATGATGGGCACCGCGCTCGGTGGGTTGAGCTTCGCCGAGGAGCAGCTCGGCGTGTTCCTCACTCAGGGACAGAAGTGCGTGGATCCCACGCTCGCACTCAACGTCTTCGGTGGCGCCGCGAGCTGCAACATCGCCATCGAGCTGGGCGTGCAGGGGCCGAACAGCACGAACGGCATGAGCTGCGCCTCCGGCACGATCGCGATCGGCGACGCCTTCCGCGCCATCCGCGACGACTACGCCGACGTGATGCTCGGCGGCGCCGCGGAGGCGCCACTCGCGCCGCTCTGCTTCGGTGCCTTCTCGATCATCCGGGCGATGTCCACGCGCAACGCCGCTCCGTCGAGCGCGTCCCGCCCATTCGACCGGGACCGGGACGGCTTCGTGATGGGCGAAGGCGCCGCGGTGCTCGTGCTCGAGGAGCTCGGGCGGGCGAAGGCGCGCGGCGCACACATCTACGCGGAGATCGTCGGCTACGGCATGTCGAACGACGCGCACCACATGACCGCCCCGCGCCCCGATGGCTCACAGGCGGCGCGCTCGATGAACCTCGCGCTTCGGGACGCCAGGATGACGGCGCACGAGGTGGCGTACGTGAACGCGCACGGCAGCTCGACGCCGCTCAACGATCCGACCGAGACGGGCGCAATCAAGCAGACATTCGGCGAGCATGCGCCGAAGCTGCAGGTGAGCAGCACCAAGGGCTACTATGGCCACGCCCTCGGCGCGTCCGGTGCAATCGAGCTGGCGATCACGGCGCTCGCGCTCGATCGACACTGGCTGCCCCCGACGCTCAACCACGACGCACCGGCCGACGGATGCGACCTGGACTACATCCCGCGGCAAGGGCGCTCGGCCGACGTGGAGTACGCGCTCAGCAACAGCTTCGGGTTCGGCGGGATCAATGCGGCAGTGGTGCTCAAGCGGCACGATGGAGTGTGAGCGAGGACTGACGTCGGTTGCCCGCGTCGAGTAACGTTGACGCGCCACCCGCAGCGACCTCACACCACGCCCCAGAGAAACATGCGCGACAGCTGGCGCCACTTCGCGGCCGAGTTCATCGGCATCTTCGCTCTCGTCTTCGTCGGTGGCGCGTCCATCATGGCCGCCGCGATGTCGCGCAACACCAACGGCCTCCTCGTCGCGGCGCTCGCGCACGGCATCATCCTCGCCATCATGGTCACGGCCACGATGCGGATCTCCGGCCACCTCAATCCGGCGGTGACCCTCGGGTTCCTCGCGACGCGCCGCATCGAGCCGACGATGGCGATCGTCTACATCATCGCGCAGCTGCTCGGCGCCGCGGTGGCGGCATATGCACTGAAGGCCATCTTTCCCGCGGATGTGGCCGTGGCGACTCGGCTGGGCGGCCAGTCCATCGCGGGCGACATCAGCGCGGGACAGGCGATCCTCTGCGAGGCGATCGCGACCTTCTTCCTGACGTTCGTCGTATTCGGCACGGCCGTGGATCCCGCGGCGCCCAGGGTGGGCGGCTTCGCGATCGGGCTCGCGGTCACGGCCGACATCCTCGCGATCGGGCCGCTCACCGGCGGTTCGATGAACCCGGCGCGCTCCTTCGGGCCCGCGGTGGCGAGCGGCGTCCTCGAGGGGCAGCTGATCTACTGGATCGGTCCGATCATCGGGTCCATCGCTGCGGCCCTGCTCTACGATGGACTGTTCCTGCGACGCGGCAAGGAGCCGGTGGACCACGGCGCGGTGCGGCCGACGAAATGATCTCGTGCCCGGGCGCGGCGTTCGCGTCGCCGCGCTCGGGGGGGGTCAGCCGCGCTTCATGACCTCACGCCAGCCCAGTACCCATGAGGCGCCGAGGGCGCCGATGGTCGGCGGAATGAGGGCGAGGAAGCTGGAGGCGTAGCTGTCCATCGCGTACGGCAGCGGCAGGCGGTTGAGGCGGATGTACGCGTGCACGATCGGCACGCCCAGTCCGAGCAGGATGCCGATGGGCAGGGCTCGCCGCGGCGCGAGACTCCCGAGCGCTGCTCCGGCGAGGAGGTAGAGCAGGACAGCCGGCTGCACCTCCTCGGCGTGGGCGTCGAGGACGCCGATCGCGATGCCGATCGGCAGGGCCGCCGCGAGCGCGAGCTGTTCGATCCGTGTCATGGCGCGCCTCAGAAGAGGAGGTGGCGGGCGGCCAGAAACAGCCAGCTGAGCCACGCGATGCCGATGGGAAAGAGCGTGAGGCCGACACTGAACACCAGCCCATGCCTGAAGAGCGTCGGCCCGACCGGTGCCACGTCCTCCCCCCAGAGTCGCTCGAACAGCGCCTCGATGGCGAAGCCGAACGAATAGCAGAGGTTCGCGCACACCCCGTACAGGACGATCAGGGGCCACGGCGCGTCGAAGCTGACATGCGGTGGAAGCCAGCTCAGGGTGTGGAGCACCGTGAGCGTGATCAGTCCCGAGCCGCCGACGATCAGGTTGTAGGTCGGCCGCCGGCTCTCCCACCAGGAGAGCAGCGTGGCGGGTGAGCGGCGGACGTCGGGGACGGGGAACAGCAGTTGGGCCAGCGCGGCCATCGCAGGGCTCCTGGGCGGCGGGTCTCGCGTCAATATGCGAAGGTCGTGAAGCGTTGTCAAGTACTTTGTCTTGTAAAGCTAGAGGTCGCCGGGGGGCGCGCGACCGGGCCTGTGTAGCGCTGTCGTCCTGGGCGGAGCGAAGGACCTGCACGTGCGGGTCCTTCGCTTCGCTCAGGACGACAACCGGTAGTCCGCTACACCTCGATCGACCGCAGCTCGCGCTTGGTCCCGTACGCCGCCTGATACCGGGTGATCGACTCGTTGATGATCTCCATCGCCTCCCCGCTCTTGCCCCAGCCCAGGATCTCGACGCGCTTTCCTTCCAGATCCTTGTAGGTGTGAAAGAAGTGCTCGACCTCCTTCAGCATGTGCTGCGGAATGTCGGCGATGTCGAAGTAGTCCTGGTGATACGGGTCGTGCAGCGGCACGCTCAGGATCTTGTCGTCCGGCTCGCCGCGGTCGAGCATCTTGAGCACGCCGATCGGCCGGACGTCGATCTGGCAGCCGGGGAAGGTCTGCTCCTTCACGATCACGAGCACGTCGAGCGGATCGTTGTCCTCGTGCAGCGTGAGCGGGATGAAGCCGTAGTCGCCGGGGTAGTGCACGGCGCTGAAC
>JALYXJ010000103.1 GCA_030947165.1 Gemmatimonadota bacterium | reverse complement strand
CGTCCGCGGCGCTCGCGTCCAGGTGCGAGACGGCGCGAACCCGCGACGCATGCCACGGAGCGATGCGCAGCCCCCGCTCCGCGGCGCGCGTGACCACGTCGGCGCTCGTGTACCCGGCGGGCAGGTCGATCATCACGATGTTCGTGTCGGGTGGCACGACCGTGCATCCGCCCGCGCCCTGCACCGCCTCGGCGAACGCGCGGGCGTGCGCATGATCGTCGGGCAGCCGACCGAGATGCGCGTCGAGCGCGTACAGTGCCGCGGCCGCCAGGATGCCCGACTGACGCATCCCACCACCGAGCCGCTTGCGGACGGTGTGCGCCCGCGTGAGCGTGGCCGCGTCGCCCACGAGAATCGCGCCGACGGGACAGCCGAGCCCTTTGGAGAAGCTGAGCATCACCGTGTGCGCGCATGCGGCGAAGTCGGCGAGCGGCGTGCCGCTCGCCGCGCTCGCGTTCCACAGCCGCGCGCCATCCATGTGCACCGGCAGCGCGTGTGCGTCGGCGACGCGACGCATGGCGCGCAGCTCGTCCAGCGGCGTCACCTTGCCCCCCGCGCCGTTGTGGGTGTTCTCGAAGCACACCACGCTCGCCGCCGGCGCGTGGATGGATGCTGGCCGGATCGTCCGCTCGAGCGATTCCGCATCCATGACCAGACGGCCGGCGCCGGCCGCGACTCCGCGCACCTGCACCCCGGAGATCGCGGCGGCCCCAGCCATCTCCCAGTGGATGATGTGCGCGTTGGCGTCCAGCAGCGCCTCGGTGCCCGGCGTGGCGTGCACGGCGATGCCGGTCTGATTCGCCATCGTACCGGTCGGGAAGAAGAGGCCGGCGCCCTTGCCCAACATCTCCGCCACGCGTGCCTCGAGCCGGCGCACGGTGGGATCGCCGTCCAGCACATCGTCACCGACCTCCGCGTCCGCCATCGCTCGGCGCATCGCGGGCGTGGGCTGCGTGACGGTGTCGGAGCGGAGGTCGATGGCTGACATCGTGAGAGCGTGAGAGCGTGAGAGCGTGAACGACGAACGGCACACCGAATCTAGTCCGGTGTGCCGTTCCTCGCCTACGGTCTCACGCTTTCACGCTCTTACGGTCTCGTCACCTTCACGGTCGGCGTGGTGACTTCGGTCTTCTTGGTGCCGACCACCGGCTTGTTGACGATGATGGTGTCCTTCTGCGTACCGACGACCGGGGTGTTGATCGTGTCCTTTCGCGTTCCCACGTCCACGCTGGGCGTCGTCACGGTGTGCGTGTCCGTGCCGATCGTCGGCGTCTGGACCTGGTACTGATTGTCGCCGGTCTTCTTGCAGGCGGCGATGGGCAGCGCGAGGAGCGCGGCGCCGAGCAGCATCTTGCGCATTGGGTGGCCTCCCTGAGTAGCGCGTTCGGCAAGCGCCAAGAGCAACCTTCGCGCCACAGTTCGGCCCGTCAGTCCAGAAACACCTCGCGCTGGCGCTTTCGCGTCCGGCGGAGCTCGTAAACCTGCCCTACCTCGCCACCCAGGATGAAAATGAGGGCCGCGTAGTACGTCCAGAAGATCACGACGACGAACGCCGCCACCGCCCCCGTGTACAGCGATCCGGGGCTGAACGCGCTCACGTAGAAGGCGAACAGGAACTTCGCCACCTCGAACATGAGCGTCGTGAACAGCGCGGCCACCCATGCCGTCTTCGTGCGCACGCGGCGGACGGGGAGAAATTTGTACAGCGAGAAGAACATCACCGCGAGGAGCCCCGTGGCCACCAGGTGTGTGCCCCACGCGCGCGCCTGACCCATTACATCCTTGCGGATGCCGAGGTCCTCGAGCACCTGCGCGCTGCTCTTGGTGGCGATGAGCACGTAGGTGCTGATCAAAGTGTTCGCCGTGATCAGCACCGACGCCAGCACCGTCATCTTCACGTCGAAGATCTTGCCGGCCACGATGCCGCGCTCGTTCTCAATGTCGAACACGCTCGCGAGCACCGTGCGCAGCGAGCCGAACAGCCGGGTCGAGAACCACACGAAGCCCACGGCGCTCCAGATCCCGAGCTTGGTGTGCGCGTTCAGGATGTCGCTGATCAGCTTGTGCGTCGGCGAGCTGGGACTCTCGAAGTGGGCAGGCAACAGGCGATCGATGTAGCGCACGACCACCTCGTACGACTCGGCCGACGTCCGGTTCAGAATATTCGCCAGGCCCCATACGAGCAGCAGGACGAACGGCACGGCCGCGAGCAGGATGTTGAAGGCGATGCCACCGGCCAGGAAGAGGACGTTGTCCTCGCCCGCGTTGTCCCAGACGCGCTTCGCATAGTCGCGAAGCGTCCAGCTCAGGGATATGAGCGGGGAACGCCGGATCGCGTGCTCATTCGTGGCGTAGACGGCGATGGCTCGGGCGCCTCAGCGCGTCAGATGCCTGAATCGTTTTCCGCGCCGCCGGGCACGGGAACACGCGATCGCGTCGAGCCGCTGTGCGCGACTTCGGCGCCGGCGTGGTACGCCGCCTTGGTTTCGGCCAGGCGCGCCTCCAGCTCGCTCCGCGCCTGGTATGCCGCCTCCCGGCCGGCCTCCATGGCGCGCTGCACCTGCTGCTTCTTCACCTCGATCGCGGCCCGCGTCGACTCGATCTGATGCTCCACGCGGTCGCGCGCGCTCTCGAAGGTGTCCACGACCTGATGGGTCACCCCTTCGGCCACGTGCTGCGCCTTGGTGCGCACCCGGCGGGCGCGACGCTTGATCTCGGTGCGCGTCTCCTCTCCCGAGCTCGGCGCGAAGAGCAGCGCTACACCCGCCCCGATGAGCACGCCCAGCAGCAGGTTGCCGACGCCGCCATTGTGCTTCTCGATGACGATGTACGGATGGTCGTCGTGGTCGTGATGCCGCATGTCTGCTCCTCGTTCGCGGGACCTAGCGTCCCTTCTTTGCGGTGGACTTCTTCGCCGCCTGCCTGGCCGGAGGCACGGGCGGCTCATTGCGTCGCGCCGAGCGCGCGGCGGGGGCCGGAGCCGACAGCTCCCCACCCGCCCCGGCGCCATTCGACTCCTTCGGTGATGCCGCTCCCGTGCCATCCCCGCGCACCAGAGCCAACATCTCGGTACGAACCTCGTGCTCCGACAGGCCAAGCACCTTGGCGGTGCGTCCGGCGTCACCGGACGTCGAGGCGAACGTCCGCAGCACGAGCTGCTGCCGTGCCTCGGCGGCCGTTGCCCCCACGGGGATGGTCAGCGCCGCCGGCATCTCGCCGCTGCTCCGGAGATGGCGCGGGATGATGTCGCTGGGTCCGATCGTCGCGCCCCGGCTCATGATCACGGCCCGCTCCACCGCGTTCTTGAGCTCGCGAACATTGCCGGGCCAGTGATAGCTCATGATCCAGGCCCACGCGGCATCGTCGAAGCCGGTCACCGACTTCCCGTTCTGCTGCCCGAAGCGAAGGAGAAACTCGTTCGCCAGCAGCTGGATGTCCTGGGCCCGCTCGCGCAGCGGCGGCAGATCGATCTCCACCACCGCGAGGCGATAGTAGAGATCCTCGCGCAGCTCGCCGTCGGCGATCGCCTTCTGGAGGTTCTTGTTCGTCGCCGCGAGAATCCGGATGTCGACGTTGATCTCCTTCTTGCCCCCGAGTCGCCGCACCTGCCGCGTCTCGATGGCCCGAAGGAGCTTGACCTGGATGTCGGGCGACATCTCCGCCATCTCGTCCAGGAAGATCGTCCCGCCGCTCGACATCTCGAACGCCCCGGGCTTCTCGTTGATCGATCCGGTGAAGGCGCCCTTCTCGTGGCCGAACAGCTCGTTCTCGAGGATCTCCTTCGGGAGGGCGGCGCAGTTGAGGGCAAAGAAGGGACCGCGGGCGCGATCGCTCTTCTGGTGCAGTGCACGCGCCACGAGCTCCTTGCCCGTGCCGCTCTCGCCCAGAATCAGCACGCTGGCGGTGGACGGCGCCACCGCTTCGATCACCTGATAGACGGAGCGCATGGACTCGCTCTGTCCCGTCAGCTCGCCATAGTGCGTGAGCCCCTCGAGCTTCGATGACAGCTCGCGGTTCTTCTGCTGCACCTGGTACTTGTCGAGCGCCTTGGGGATGAGCGCCTTGAGGCGGTTGAGCTTCTCGGCGTTGAGCGGCTTCTCGATGTAGTCGTAGGCGCCCTGCTGCATCGCCTGCACGGCCGAATCCACCGTCGCCTGTCCGGTGATGATGATGCACTCGGTCGGGATCTCGCGTTGCTGCAGCTCGCGCAGGAGGGCGAGCCCGTCGAGCTTGGGCATCTTGAGGTCGGCGAGCACCACGCCGTAGCGCTCGGCGGCCAGCTTATCGAGCGCCTTCTGCCCATCGGCGACGACGTCGACGGCGAAGCCGGCGTCCTCGAGGATGGCGCTGAGTCCTGTCGTGATCGCGGATTCGTCGTCGGCGATCAGAATCTTGGCCTGCTTCATCGTGTCTCGTGCAGCGGCCGTTCCGGGCGCGTGAATGCTCATGCGCGCGGAAAGACCAGTGAAAGGTCCTGCCCCGTATTGCCCTGCTGTCCCTCGGTCCACCGCACGCCCGCGGCACGCAGCACCTCCGCGACCGCGTCGGGCATCGCCACCCGGCGCTTCGCCGCGTGGATGGATACCACCACGTCATCCTCCTGTTCCGTGATCGTGCACACCACGGCCGACGCCGGCTGCATGCGGTCAGAGCCGGTGACGGCATCCAGCAACGGTGCGGTGATGGCCAGCCGGACCGCATCCCCACGCACGCGGGTCAGCGTCGATTCCACGCCGTCGTCTCGCACCTCGACCGGCGCGTCGGCCGAGGACGCGGACGCACCGCACAGCGTGGCGATCCGCCGGAGCGTCACGGCCACGTCGACGGGCTCACGCTCGGCACGGCCGAGCGCGAGCACCGCCTCGATCAAGGTAGTCAACCGCTCGAGCTGCTGCCCCGCTGCCTCGGCGAACTGAGCGACGGCCGAGGCCGAGGTGTCGGGCCGCGCGGCGCGAGAGCGAATGACCTCCACGTTCACCGACACGCCGTTCAGCGCGTCCTTCACGTCGTGCGACGCCCGCGCCAGCGCCCGCTGCAGCGTCGCGAGCCAGAGTATGCCGGCGTCCTCGGCCGCGGTGATGTCCGCCATTCAGTCCGACAGATCCGCGTCGTCCGGCGCCGCCGCGTGTGCCGGCGTGGCGTCCGCGGGCATCGCGCGGTGCTGCACCGGCGGCTTCACGTACCGCGCCACGATTTGCGCCGTGTTGCCGATCGCCAGCTGCTCGAACAGGAAGTGGAACTTGTCGTCGTAGGCCGTCGCGATCGTGCGCTTCACGTCGGCGGGCAGCTCCCAGAGCTGCCGCTTGAACGGCCCCAACGCCTTCTTGCGCGTCTTGTACACGAACTGTTCGTCGGAGTCCGTCGGCTTGCGCTCGTCCTTCGCGTTGTCCTTGAGCCACGCGTAGATCGTGTCGCGGAGCGCCGTCGGCAGGTGGTCGAACATCATGTTCTGGAAGTTCGTCGCCAGGTGGATCTCGGCGACCTCCCGCTTGGGGAAGTTGTGGAAGGCACTGTCGGGTAGCGTGGACGCACCGTGCTGCACCGCGCCGGCAAGCCCGTACCGCTCGCGCGCCACGGTGCTCAACCGCTCCAGGGTGTCGAGGTCGAGCTTCACGTCGGCAATCGAGCCGTCGGCGAGCACCACGCCGCCGTGCGATGTTCCGCTCTGCACGCTGATCTTGGACAGTCCCTCCATCCCGTTGGGCAGCGTCGCGAGGAAGCCGTCCATATACGCCTCGAGCTCCTCGACGGTGGAGTTCTCCGTGCCGACCTCGCCGATCTCGCCCCCCACGGAGATCGTCACGTCCTCGGGCTCCACGCTGCGGACGACCCTGAGGATGTCGATGCCCACTTCGTAGTTCAGCCGCTGCTGCTCCTTGAGCGACTGCTTGCTCAGATCCACCAGCGTGGAGGTGTCGATGTCGATGTTGTAGAAGCCGGCGCCGACCGCCTCGCGCACGAGCGCCTTCACCCCGTCCACCTCGAGTTTCGGGTCGACCGCAAACTTCTTGTGGTTGACCTGCACGTGATCGCCCTGGATGAACAGCGGTCCGCGAAATCCCTCACGGAGCGCGGCCGCCAGCATGACGGACACATACTCCGCCGGACGCTGCTCCGTGTACGCGATTTCCGAGCGCGCGATCTCGAGGATGAATGCCCCCGCCTTCATAGCCACGGCCGTGCGGAAGATCGAGCGCGCGGTGTCGTAGGAGGAGGCGCGTACGTTGATGGCGGGCACGGTGAAACCGTGGACCTCCTTGCGGCCCCGCGCCGTGTACAGATCGTGGATCGACGCCGGCCGCACGCCGACCGCCTGTCCGAGCTCCCACAGCATCCAGCGCGCGTACTCCTTCGCCACCGGCTCGCCGAACACCGCGGTCTTCACGAGCTCGTCCATCTTGGGGGTGGCGAGCGCGTCGGGCCGCGTCACGGTGAGCCGGCTGTCGCTCACCTGGACGGCGTCGTCGAACAGGACGTTCAAGGCATCGAGATCGTGCATGGGATCCTCACAAATGTGCAACCGCGGTGCCCGCGGAGTCGGTTCGAGTGCATTCACGTGAAGCTGGCCCCACGCTGTAGGGGTCGCAAGGCCGAGCGTATGGCGCGCCAGGCCGTCGGTGTCCCGCTATGCGATCACGCGTGCCGGATCGGATTTCGGAAGCAGATTCCATTCCCGCCGAGCC
>JALYXJ010000196.1 GCA_030947165.1 Gemmatimonadota bacterium | reverse complement strand
CCGGAGATGAACTTCCGGACCGAGTCCTTCGACTTGCCGCAGAACGAGCAGCGAAGATGTTTATCGTGCGACATGGCGGAGACTCTGCGAGAGACGCACACCCGGTCCGGGGCGGGGGCAGGAAGGTAGTCGAGAGTTAACTCTCGATCCGAACCGGGTCAAGCAAAAGACGATCTGGGCTCGTGAACGTTTTCACGAGCCCATGCCGTCCCCCTTACTTCGACGCCGCCTGCGCGGCGATCACTTCCGGCGCAATGAGGTCACCGCGCGAGCTGATCACGTTGTCGATCAGTCCGTACGACTTGGCCTCCTCCGCCGACATGAAGAAGTCGCGGATCATGTCGCGCTCGATCTGCTCGATCGGCCGACCGGTGTGCTTCGCGTAGATCGTGTTGAGCTGATGGCGCAGGAAGAGGATCTCCTTCGCCTGGATCTCGATGTCGGCCGCCGTGCCCTGCGCGCCGCCCGAGGGCTGGTGAATCATGATGCGCGAATGGGGCAGCGCCGAGCGACGGCCCTTGCGACCGGCAGCCAGCAGAAACGAGCCCATGCTCGCCGCCAGTCCCATGCAGATCGTGTTCACCGGCGCCTTGAGGTACTGCATCGTGTCGTAGATCGCGAGCCCGGCCGACACGCTGCCGCCCGGCGAGTTGATGTACACGAAGATGTCGCGGTCCGGGTTGTCCGCTTCCAGGAACAGAAGCTGGGCAATGATGATGTTCGCGACATCGTCGTTGATCGGCGTACCGAGAAAGACGATGCGGTCCATCAGGAGCCGCGAGAAGATGTCGTAGGTGCGCTCGCCCCGGCTGGAGCGCTCGATGACGTACGGCGGGTAGATCGTGGCCATGGGGTTGCTCATAAGGCGGTTCCGTTGGTGACTTCGTTCCGAGCGGTGAGCCACTCGAATACCTTTTCTTCGGTGATACTGCGCTCGATCTCCGGCAGGCGACCTGCCTTCTGGAGCGACGCATAGACCTGGCCCGGATCGGCGCCACGCTGCTCGGCGACCTTGGCCACGCGCTCGTCCACGTCCTTCTCGCTCGCCGCCAGCTGCTGCTGCTCCGCCAGCGCCTCGATCAACATGTCGCGGCGCACCTGCTTCTCGGCGACGGTCGCGAACTCGCCGGCGAACTGGCTGCGCTGCTCCTCCGGGACCTGGTAAGCCTGGATGTAGGCGTCGATCATCCGGGTCACCCAGCTCGGCGGCACGTCGAACGGATTGGCCTCGAGGATCTGGTCCAGCAGCTGCGACCGCACCGCGGCCTCCGCGTCGCGCGTCGCGTGCTCCTGCAGATCGGACCGGACCGCGGCCTGCAGCGCGGCCAATCCATCGAAATCGCCGACCTCGCGCGCGAACGCGTCGTCGAGCGCGGGCGCCGTCTTGCGCTTCACGTCCTGCAGCGACACGCGGACCTTCTTGGACTGGCCGCGCTGCCCTTCGTCAGCGAAGTCCTCCGGCCACTTCACCACGCGTTCCTTCGTCTCGCCGGGCTTCAGCTCCATCACGAGCTCCTCGATCCCCGGAATCGCCTGACCGCTGCCGAGGACGAGTGGGTACGGTTGGCCCTCCGGCATCTCCTCGCCTTCCGACGACGGCGTGGAGAGCAGGACGTTCACCATGTCCCCCTCCTTCGGCTGCTCCTCGACGGGGGTCCATGTTGCCTTCTGGTCGCGCAGCGTCTCGAGCTGCTCCGCCACCTGCTCGTCCGTGATCGTCGCGGCATTGCGCGTGACGGTGAACCCCTCCGTCCTGGCCAGCTCCACCTTGGGGCGTACCTCGAGGTGCAGCTCGAAGGTGAAGGGCTTGTCCTCCTCGAATCGCACGTCGTGGACATGCGGCTGCGCGGCGACGTCGAGCTTCTCGCGCTCCATCACTTCCTTGAACGCCTCCTGCACCAGCGTGTCGATGACCTGCTGGCGGATGGCGTCCTTGAACCGCTTGCGAACCATTGCCGGAGGCGCCTTGCCCGGGCGAAAGCCCGGAAGGCGAACGGAGGCGGCGTAGCGCTTCGCCGTTCTCTCCTCCTCGTCGCGCACGGCGACGAGGGGGACGGAGACTTCGAGCAGGCGCTCCACCCCTTCGCTCCTCTTGGTGGTGATCTGAATGTCCATTCGAGTGGAGAAAGTCGGGATCGGGGCGCCGCGTTCCACGGTCCCCCGAGAGGGACAGCCGCGCGGAAGACTGTCATGAAAGCTAACGACGCGTCGGCGCGCCAAGTAGGGCACCCGGACGCGTCAGGCCTCGCGCCAGCCTCGCAGACCGTCGATCATCGCGCCGGTTGCCGAGGCTCGGCTCGCCTGGGACGGGCGAGCCATTCCGCTGGCCCGCGACGGGAACCACCGGTCGCGTAGCCGCAGCGCAGGCGCTTCGACGAGCCTGGCCATCGCCGTACCGAATGCGAGCGAGCCGATCACCGACAGCACTCCCCGGAATCCGAGCGAGAACCTGAATCCGGCCGCCTGCTCGGCGAGCGGAATCCCCCAGAGCATCACGGGCAGATGCCAGAGATAGATGGAGTACGAATGCGCACCCAGCGCGGCCAGTGGCGCGAGGATGCGCTCGCGCGGCGATGCACAGAGCACCGTGCCGGCGACGAGCAGCGCACCAGCCGCGCCGAAGAGCGCGAAGCCGGCGGTGTACACGAGTGGCGTCGTCTCCAATGGGAACACGAATGCCGGCGCGAGCAACGCGGCGCCCGATGCAATCAGAGCCCAGCGCCATGGCGTGAGTGTCTCGACGAACGCGCCGGTGTGGAAGTGATATGCGTACGAGAGCACGACACCGACGAACAGTGAATCGAGTCGAAGGTGCGTCGGAGAGAGATGCGTGTCGTAGGCGTACGCCGAATGCGTGCGCCAGTTCACGAGGCGCAGCGCCAGCTCGAGAAGAATGACGGCCAGACCGAGATACGGCATCGGACGGAACGGATTCGCCGCGGCCGGCTTGCGCCTGACCAGAAGCAGCAGCACCAGCGGCAGCAGCAGGTAGAAATGCTCCTCGATCGCGAGCGACCAGGTGTGCATCCAGAGGCCCGGCACATAGCTCTGCGCGAACAGTGTCTCGGACAGCAGCCATGACCAGCGCAGCTCCTGCCCGAACGCGGCGTACATCGCCACCGTGACGACGAGCAGCAGATAGAACGCCGGATAAATCTTCCACGCTCGGCGGACGTAGAATCGGACCGTCGACATCCGTCCCCTCGCCTTGAACTCCGTGAACAACAGCCCGGAGACGAGGAAGCCGCTCAGCACGAAGAAGATGTCCACCCCGACCCAGCCGCCGCGCGCCCAGGTCGCAACGAGCGGATGCCTGAGGCTCGCGGCGGGCTCCAGCGCACCGGTGATGTGCCGGCCGATCACCAGCAGCACGGCCAGCAGTCGGAGCATGTCGAGGCCGGGGAGTCTCGTCCTCGGCCGGGCGCCAAGGCTCACGTCAGTCACAATTGGGTCTGGAGAGCGGTAAGAGGGCCGCCTTTGGTGGCGCGCGGCCGACTTGGGGATGCCGGACGCACGTTCAGGACGACCCATCGCCAGGTCCTGACACGGCCGGTGGCGCCGCGCTTGGTAGGGATGCCTGCCAAAATGACGACCGGGGAAGGTTGCGGTCGAGTTCGCCTGAGCGTCAGATAATCGGAAAGGTCGAATTCACGCCTTCTTTCATCCCTCAGGCCATGTCTCACTCCGTCGCCGGGCTGCGGCTCCGCCCACTGCTCGTCGTTCACGCCCTCTGGGCGCTCCCGATGGCTGCCGTCGCTCAGCGGCAGGCGACTCCAGCCGATCCGCTTGCCTCGCAGGATTCCGTCGTCGTTGTCGAGTCGGTGCGGGTCCGCACTGCCCCATCACCCGCGAGCCTCTCGATCGACGAAGTACCACGTGGCACCGCGCTCGCGATCGAGGCGGGAACAGCGATTAACGGTCCTTGGATCGCGGTCCGCTTCGACGAGCGCACCGCATTCGTGCCGCGCGAGTACGTAACCGTGAAATTGGCGCCGCGAGCGCCGGTAGCCGCGACGACCTCGCCGGCGGCCCCGACCCAATCGCCCGCTCCCGTGCCCACGCGAATCGTGATGGCGGCCGTGGACGCGGCGCGGCCCACCGCGCCGGTGAAGGAAGCCCCGGCGCCGGTGCGCCAGCCTCCGCCGCCCGTGAAGGAGACCCCTGCGCCCGTTCTCCAGGCCGGCGCGCCCTCCCATGCCGAGCCGCGCCAGGCCTCAGCGGAGCCACCTCTGAGCCCGACGCCCGCGGCCCCGACCCCGGCCGCCACGCGAGAAACGGCGTCGGGGGAGCGCGGCGCACCGCCACCCCAACCGGCGCAGCAAGGCGCACCAGCGCCGAAAAGCGCCGCGCAGGACCCCAGCCCCATGCGGCGGCCTGCCTTGCCGGGGATGGTCAGCGTCGCCCTGCTCGGGTCGGTGACACCGTACATGGTGACGACAACGGGCGAACGAGTGCTTCACCTCTCCGGACACGCGCTGGTGACACTCAACGTGCTGGGGTGGGGACTCTACGCCGCACCGGAGTACGGCAACGGGGCCGGGCATCGCTCCACCATGCTGGGCGGCGGAGTGTTGCGGCAGATTCTGAGCGTCGGACCCGTCCACGTGACCGGCCTCGGCGGCGTGACCCTGTACAGTGAGCAGCCGGATGGCGTGTACGCCGCTTCATTCGTAAGTCGGTCGATCCGCGCCGGCTCGGTTGGAGGGCTTGTTTCCTTGCCATTCGTCGGGCCAGCCAGAATCGCCTATCGAGGCCAATACTTACGCGGACTGGGAGCGGACTCCGATTTTCACAAGATCCGCCATGCCGTGGGGCTGCTCTTCTAGCTAAGATGCGAGAGGGGGGACTCGAACCCCCATGCCTTGCGGCGCCAGATCCTAAGTCTGGTGCGTCTGCCAGTTCCGCCACTCCCGCGTGCATACGAAAGGTAAGGCGGTCGGGCGGTTGGGAGCTAGGAGCCGTGATCCGTGAACCGGAACCATGAACCGTTTAAACAAAGGCACACCGGACCGGGTCTGGTGTGCCTTTGCTCTTACGGTTGACGGTTCATCGTTGGCGGTAAACGGTCACGACCCGACCTGCAGCGTCACCGACCGCAGCGCCGACGATCCATCCGTCGGTCCGAGATCGTACACGAGGAAGGTCACCACGTCGCCCGTGGTCAACTTGGAGAGCACGGCGTCGAGATCGGCCGCGGACTTGAGCTCGCGCTTCAGCCCCGGATTGATCACCTGGACGAGAATCGTCTGGTCGGCGAACAGCTTCCGGTACGCGGGCCCGGTCACGCTCACGTCGCTGACGATCAGCCCCTTGCGGTACGCTTCCGCCACGCGCGCACGCGTCACGAGCTCGGGCGAGACCTGCTCCACCGCGATACCGATCTTGTCGAAGCGGTGGGTCTCCGGTTGAGCGCTGCCCCGCGACGCCGGTTCCACCGAGGCCACTTGCGTCTGGGCTTCCGGCGCCTCCTTGAGAGTCACGCGATAGCTCTTCCTCGAGCCGAACCGCATCACGTCGAAGGTGATCGTCTCGCCAGGCTTGTGCTGCCGTACGATGCGCTGGAGCGTGCTCACGCGATCCGTCGGCTTGCCATCGGCCGCCACGATCACGTCGCCGGGCTCGATGCCGGCGCGCTTCGCCGGGCTCTCGTCCACCGGATCGAAGCTGTAGGTCTGCACCAGCACGCCGGTGACGTCGTTCAGTCCCGCCGCCTTGGCGTCCGCCGCGGTCGCATTCTGGATGGCCACGCCGATCACCGAGCGGCGCACCCGCCCGTTCGCGATCAGGTCGTCCATCACCTGCTTTGCCAACGTGATCGGAATCGCGAAGCCGTAGCCGGCGTAGAAGCCGGTGCTGCTCGCGATCGCGCTGTTGATGCCGATCACCTCGCCGCGGATGTTCACGAGGGGGCCGCCCGAATTTCCGGGATTGATCGCGGCGTCGGTCTGGATGTAGTCGGTGATCTCGTAGCGTCCGCCGAGGAGCCCCTGCAACGGACGGCCCTTGGCGCTGACGATGCCGGCCGTGACCGTGAAGTCGAGGCCGAGCGGGTTGCCGATCGCCACGACCCACTGTCCGACGCGGGCATTGTTGTCGTCACCCATCGTGGCGACGGGAAGGTTGCTCCCCGCGATCTTGATCACGGCCACGTCGGTGGTCGGATCGCGGCCGATCACCTTCGCCTCGAAACTGCGCTTGTCGAGCAGGGTCACCGTGACCTTGTCGGCGTCGGCGACCACGTGGTTGTTGGTGAGGATGTAGCCATCCTTGGAGACGATGAAGCCCGTGCCGCTCGCCTCCTGGGCTTCCTCACGCGGCTGCGGCGCCTGCTCGAAGTTGCGGAAGAAATCCTCGATGCCGGGCCGTTGGCCGCGACTGCGCGACGGGGTGCGGACCCGCTGCGTCTGGATGGACACCACACTCGGCGTCACGTGATCGGCGATCGCCTCGAAGGCGCTCCCCGTCTCGGCGAGCGACTGCACCTGGGACGACGAGACCTTTCCGCCCTTTCCTTCCTGCGCGAAGCCGAACCGCGTCAGGTCGAACCCCGACGCGAACACAAGCCCGCAGACGAATGCCGTTCCCACCGCGATGCCGAAGCGCGCGCGACTCGATCTGGTTGCCATGCTCATCGACCCTTCTGGAGTAGAGGTGCTTCTGCCACTAGAGAATTTTATCACAGGCTGACGGGCGCCGCATGTCCCTGCATAGGACACCTACGACGCCCGTCTGGTTTCCGATTCAGACCCCGCGAGGGGGACGAGGGTTACTTCTTCCCCTCGTCCACGATCTCGTAGTCCGCTTCCACCACGTCATCGGCGGGCTTGGCGCCGTTCCCGGCCGTCTCGCCCGTCGGGGCCCCTGCCGGACCGGATGTCCCGGCCTCGCCGCCGCCCGGCGCGCCCTGGCTCTGCGCGTAGAACGACTGCCCCGCCTCATTGAACACCCGGCTCAGCTCTTCCTGGGCCGCCTTGATCTCATTCAGGTCGTCACCGCGCAGCGCCTTCCGGGCGCGCTCCACGGCGGCGTCGAGCTTGGCCTTGAGCTCCGCGGGAAGCTTGTCCGACCACTCCTTGGAGTTCTTCTCCACCTCGTAGGTCATGGAGTCCAGACGATTCCTCGTCTCGATCTCCTCGCGGCGCTTCTTGTCCTCTTCCGCGTTCTTCTCGGCGTCCTTGACCATCTTGTCGATCTCGGCGTCGGACAGCCCGCTCGACGCCTCGATGCGAATCTTCTGCTCCTTGTTCGTCGCCTTGTCCTTGGCGGCCACATGCAGGATGCCGTTCGCATCGATGTCGAACGCCACCTCCACCTGCGGCATGCCGCGCGGAGCGGGCGGGATCCCCGTGAGCTGGAACTTGCCGATCGTGCGGTTGTCCCGGGCCAGCTCGCGCTCGCCCTGGAGCACGTGAATCTCGACGGTCGTCTGGTTGTCGTCCGCCGTGCTGAAGGTCTCCGACTTCTTGGTCGGGATGGTCGTGTTCCGTGGGATGAGCACGGTGGTCACGCCGCCCAGCGTCTCGATGCCGAGGGAAAGCGGAGTGACGTCGAGCAGGAGCACGTCCTTCTGCTCGCCGGTGAGCACGGCACCCTGCACGGCCGCGCCGATCGCCACGACCTCGTCCGGGTTCACGCCCTTATTGGGGTCCTTGCCGAAGAACTTCTTGACCTCCTCCTGGATCTTCGGAATGCGCGTCGACCCGCCGACGAGCAATACCTCGTCGATGTCCTTCGGCTCGAGCCCCGCATCCTTGAGGGCCTTCCGCATCGGCTCGAGCGTTCGGGTGATGAGATCATCCACGAGCTGCTCGAACTTGGAGCGGGTGAGCTGGTAGTTGAGGTGCTTGGGCCCGCTCTGGTCGGCGGTGATGAAGGGCAGATTGATGTCCGTCGCGTTGGTGCTGGACAGCTCCATCTTCGCCTTCTCCGCCGCTTCCTTCAGGCGCTGGAGCGCCATCGGATCCTTGGAGAGGTCGATCCCCTGATCGCGCTTGAACTCGCCGACAATCCAGTCGATCACACGCTGGTCGAAGTCGTCGCCGCCCAGGTGGGTGTCGCCGTTCGTGGACTTCACCTCGAACTGGCGCGAGCCGTCGACGTCGTACAGCTCCAGCAC
>JALYXJ010000086.1 GCA_030947165.1 Gemmatimonadota bacterium | reverse complement strand
ACCTTAGACCGACGCTGCGATCTCGATCCTGCGCGGCTTTGCCGCCTCGGCCTTCGGCACCGTGACCGTGAGCACGCCGTAATCGAACTTCGCGCTGATCCGGTCGGCATCCACGAACTCGGGCAAGCGCACGGACCGCTCGAAGCTCCCGTGCACGCGCTCCGCGGCGAACACGCGAAGCTCGCCTTCGTTGTTGGAGTCGAAGCTGGCTGGCTTGCTACCGCGCACGGTGAGCACGTTCTGCTCGAAGCTCACCTCGACCTGCTCCGGGTGCACGCCGGGCAGCTCGGTGTGAACGATGTACGCGTCGCCCCGCTCAGCGACGTCCATGGCCGGCACCCACACCCGACTGCCGAGCGTGCCGTTGAACGCTTCGTCGAAGGCGCGGTTGAGCGTGAGCATCCGATCGAGCGAGGAAAGAGAGCGAGAGGTCAACATTGTGGTACTCCATGGTGGAGGTTGATGTCTATCCGCCATGGCGGCGGTGACCCGGGGAAGAGGCAGAGGATGTACCCGGCCGCGTCTGCCATGCCGACCGAAACTTCTCGGCGCGGCTTGCAAATCTGACAGGCCGCCTGTCAGGTCGACCGAAGGTCCGGGAACCGGCAACCGCCTCTCCGGCGTACTATTGAGGTCTCCTCATCCGGCACACTCCGATGCTCATCCGCCGACCATCCGACACCCTGTCGTCCGAGATCACGCCCGAGTCCGCCTACCTGAAGCGGCGCGAGTTCATCGCGCGTGTGGGTGGGGTCGGCGCCGCGCTCGCCGGAGCTACACTCATCGGCGGGGCCGCTTGCGGCACGAGGGACGGCCGCGCCGAGCGCGCGGATGGCGAGGCGGCGGATCGACGCGCCGGCACGGTCGAGGTCGAGAAACCCAACTCGTACGAAGACATCACCAGCTACAACAACTACTACGAGTTCGGTACGGACAAGAGCGACCCGAAGGAAAACTCCGGGAAGCTGCGCACCCGCCCGTGGACGGTGGCGGTCGACGGGCTGGTGAAGAAGCCGGCTACCTACTCGTTCGACGACCTGGTGAAGCCTCACAAGCTCGAGGACCGCGTGTACCGGCTACGCTGTGTGGAGGCGTGGTCGATGGTAGTGCCATGACAGGGCATCCCCCTGCGCGACGTGATCACGCGGCTCGATCCGTTGCCGAGCGCGAAGTTCATCGCGTTCACTACGCTGCTCGATCCGCAGCAGATGCCCGGCCAGCGGCGGCAGGTCCTCGACTGGCCGTACGTGGACGGACTGCGCATGGACGAAGCGATGCATCCACTCTCGCTGCTCGTCACGGGACTGTACGGCAAGCCGCTGCCGAATCAGAACGGCGCGCCCATCCGGTTGGTTGTGCCCTGGAAGTACGGCTTCAAGGGAGTAAAGGCGATCGTCAAGATCTCCTTCCTCGCCGATCAGCCGCGCACCACATGGAACGTGGCCGCGCCGGACGAATACGGATTCTACGCGAACGTGAATCCGGAGGTCGACCACCCCCGCTGGACGCAGAGCCGCGAGCGCCGCATCGGTGAGTTCCGCCGCCGTGAGACGCTGATGTTCAACGGCTACGCCGACCAGGTCGCGAGCCTGTATCGCGGCATGGACCTGCGGAGGAACTTCTGACCTCTCGGTCGCGGGTGCTATTACATCCCGCCGCTCGCGTTGCCGTGTTCGTGCTCTGTCTGGTGCCGGCGCTGCACCTCACGCTCGATTGGCTGGCCGAGCTCGGCCTGCTCCGCGGTTGGCAGAGCTCACTCGGCGCGGACCAGATCAGGGATACGGAAGTCCGTACGGGACTGTGGACCCTGCGGCTGCTCGCGGTCACGTTGGCGGTGACACCTGCTCGGCAGCTTCTCGGGCTGAGCGCACTGGCGAGGTATCGCCGCACCTTCGGGCTATTCGTGTTCTTCTATGCCCTGATCCACGTGGCCACCTGGACGTGGGCCGACACCAACTTCGATCTTCCCTTCATGTGGAGGGAGATCGTGAAGCACAAATACATCTTCGTGGGGATGACGACCTTCCTGCTGCTCATCCCGCTCGCGGTCACGTCGACGAAGGGTTCGATCAAGCGGTTGGGCGGCGCGCGTTGGACTCGCCTGCACCGACTGATCTACGTGGCCGCGATCACCGGCACGGTGCACTACCTCTGGGCGGTGAAGAAGGACACGTTCTTTGCGCTCGTGTATCTGGTGCTGTTCGCGACGCTGCTCGGCTATCGCGTCGTCCGGTCGCGCGCGAGCGCGGCGCGGGTTACCGTAGCGGGGTGACCTCGCACTCCCGCCGCACGAGAATTCCGGCCGCCGCGCCCAAGCCGGCGTCGCCGCCGCCGCCGGCACTTCTGCTCGAGTGCTTCGCCATCGTGGCGCCCGGGCTCGAGGCGCTCGCCTTGGCAGAAGCCCAGGCACTCGGACTTCCGGCGGCGCCTGCTGAAGGGGGCGGCGGCATCGAGTGGCGAGGGGATCTGCGCAGCGTGCTGCTCGCCAATGCCGCACTCCGTATCAGCTCACGCGTCGTAGTGCGGCTTGCTTCGTTCGAAGCACGGTCATTTGCCGAGCTGGAGCGTCACGCGCGGCAGATCCCCTGGTCGCGCGTGGTCACGGCCGGCGGCGCCGTTCGCTTTCGGGTGACCTGCAAGAAGTCCAAGCTCTACCACTCCGACGCCGTGGCGCAGCGGCTGGCTGTCGCAGTCACCCGCGGTGTCGCCGGCGTGCGGATCGAGGGAGCGGGGGGCACGGACGAGGATGCGCCGGACGACGAGGCGCAACTGTTCGTGGTGCGCGTGCTGCGCGACCGCTGCACGGTGAGCGCGGATACGTCGGGCGCGCTGCTGCATCGGCGTGGGTATCGCCTGGCCACGGCGAAGGCACCGCTCCGCGAGACGATTGCCGCGGCCCTCGTCGCCGCCTCCGGCTGGAACGCGCGCTCGCCACTCGTGGATCCATTCTGCGGATCCGGCACGATCCCCGTGGAAGCGGCGCTCATGGCACGCGACAAGGCACCAGGC
>JALYXJ010000053.1 GCA_030947165.1 Gemmatimonadota bacterium | reverse complement strand
CTCGCTCACCATGCCGATGACGCGCCGCTCTTCGTCCACCACCGGCAGCGCGCCCAGTCCGGTGCGCACCAGTGTTCTTGCCGCTTCCTTCAGCGGCGCGTCCGGCTCGATGGTCCGCGGCTGGTCGCTCATCACGTCACGGACCGTAAGCTGTTCCGGCAGCTTGTACTCGGCGAAACTGTCGAGCGCCGAGAGCGCCTCCGCATCGTTCGCCGCCAGCACCGCCGCCAGCACGTCCGCCTTGCGCAGCAGCCGCGCAAAGCCCCCCACCACTTGAAGGTATCGTGCCGCGTGACGCGGAGGCGCCGCGATCATCAACACGATGCGCGCGCACTGCTCCCCTTCCTCCACCGATTGGCGGCAGATGATCGCGCGTGAGACGCCGAGCGCGACGACCAACTGCCCGACCGCGTCGGTCCGATAGTGCAGCAGGAAGGCGCGATCGCCCATCCCCACCGCGTCCTCGGCGCGCCGCTCGGCGATTCGCCGCCGGAGCTTCGGGAGATCGAGCACCCCGTGCGCCGCGCCGAGTCGCCCGAGCAGGACGTCCGCCGCCTCGGTCAGCGTGCGCGCTTCGAGCGGCACGACCACTCGCTCGGGCGCGAGGACATCGCGCAGTCTCATCGCCGGCGACTGACGCGACCGCCCACGATCACATCCGGGCTTTGAGCTCGGCCACGAAGTCGATCGGTCGCCGAGCGATGCCCATACCCGCCTTCTCGAACGCCTCGAGCTTTTCCGCGGCCGTGCCGGCTGAGCCAGAGATGATCGCGCCCGCGTGGCCCATGCGACGGCCCGGCGGTGCGGTCTGGCCGGCGATGAAGCCGACGACCGGCTTCTTCATGTGCTTCTTCACGAACTCCGCGGCCTCCTGTTCGTCCGTGCCGCCGATCTCGCCCATCATCGCGACGGCTTTCGTGTTCGGATCCTTCTCGAAGGCAGCAAGGCAATCGATGAAGTTCGTCCCATTGATGGGATCGCCGCCGATGCCCACGCAGGTGCTTTGCCCCATGCCCGCGCGCGTGAGCTGATACACGACCTCGTAGGTGAGCGTCCCGGAGCGGCTCACGACGCCGATGTTGCCCGGCGCGCAGATGCGGCCAGGGATGATGCCGACCTTGCTCTGGCCCGGCGTGATGAGTCCCGGACAGTTCGGTCCAAGCAGCCGCGCGCCCTTCTCCTTCACGAACGGATAGACGCGCGTCATGTCGAGCACCGGCACGCCTTCGGTTATCGCGACGATAAATTGGATTCCCGCGTCGGCGGCTTCCATCATCGCGTCGGCGGCATATACGGGCGGCACGTAGATCACCGAGGTGTTTGCGCCCGTCGCCTTCACGGCGTCATGCACGGTGTTGAAGATCGGCACCGAGCCCTCGAAGGTCTGGCCGCCCTTCCCGGGGGTCACGCCGCCCACGACCTTCGTGCCGTACTCGATCATCTGCTTGGTATGGAACGAGCCGTCGCGGCCCGTGATACCCTGCACGACGAGCTTCGTGGAGTTGTCGATGAAGATGCTCACGCGGCCTTTCCTCCGCGCTTTGCCAGCTCCACCGCCTTCTTCACTGCCTCGTCCATGTCGGACGACGCGGTGAACCCATTCTCCGACAGGATCTTCATGGCGATCTCTTCGTTCGTTCCGGTCAGGCGGATCACGATTGGAATCTTGAGCGGATTGGACTTGGTGGCGGTGACGATGCCGTTGGCCACGTCATCGGTGCGCGTGATGCCGCCGAAGATGTTGAACAGGATGACCTTCACGCTCGGATCGCCGGTGATGATGCGGAGTGCATTGACGACCTTCTCCGGATTCGACGACCCGCCGATGTCGAGGAAGTTGGCCGGCTCGCCGCCGTAGTACTTCACGAGATCCATCGTCGCCATGGCGAGGCCGGCGCCATTCACCACGCAGCCCACGTTGCCCTCGAGCTTGATGAAGGTGAGGTTCGCCTTCCGGGCCGCGACTTCGCTCGCCTCCTCGGCCGTCTCGTCACGCAGCGCTTCAAGCTCGGGGTGCCGCTCGAGCTCGTTGTCGTCGATCACCATCTTCGCATCGAGCGCCACGACCTCCCCCGCGGGGGTGACGACGAGTGGATTGATCTCCGCGAGCGAACAGCCGTTCTTCATGAACGCCTGATAGAGCGCCATCATGATCTTCGAGGCGGCGCGCACCTTCTTCACATCGTCGAAGAGGAAGAATCCGAGCTCGTTCGCCTGGTACGGAGTCAGCCCGTACCGCGAATCGATTGGCAGCTTGAGGATCTTCTCGGGCGTGGACGCGGCGACCTCTTCGATGTCGATTCCGCCCGCGGGGCTCACCATGAAGACCGGCTTCCTGGTCGCACGATCGAGGATGATGCCGACGTATGCCTCGCTCGCAATGTCCGCGGCCGCGGTGACGAGCACGCCGTACACGGTGAGCCCCTTGATCTGCATCCCGAGAATCTTCTTTGCTATCTCTCGGGCTTCCGCTGGGGTCTTGGCGAGCTTCACGCCGCCCGCCTTGCCGCGGCCACCGGCGTGCACCTGCGCCTTCACCACCACCATGCCGCCGAGCTTTTTCGCGATCGCTTCGGCCTGTTCGGCCGTCGTGGCGACCTCGCCCGGCGGGATCGGCACGCCTTCGGCGCGCAGGATGTCCTTGGCCTGATATTCGTGGATGTTCACGCCTTCTCCGGTGTGTTCGAAGTCATGGGAACAGCCGTGGCAAGCTAGACCCGGCCCATGCGTCGGGCAAGCTCAGGGAGTCGGCCGCAGCGCGGTGCCGAGCGCGTCGAATGCGCGGCCGAATGCGGTCCAATCGCCGCGACGCAACGCGTCGCGCATCGCCTGGTACAGGCTGTCGGCACGCGCGCGGAGATCGCCTGGCGCGAGCTCACTCGCGCGCACCGGCGCGGCTGTCCCGAGTGCGGCCGGCAGCGTTGGCCCCAGGTGCAGCGAGTCGCCGAGCAATGACTCCACTCGCATCAGCCGGGGGCTTCCCCCGGGCCGCCATTGAAACACTGCCTGCACGTAGAGCGCATGCTCGCCGACCGGGATGGCGTGGAGTGGCGAGCGCACCAAGCCGCTCTCCCGACTGGACGTATCGAGCGCGCGCAAACGGTCCATCACGGCGCCCCACCGCTGGCCGTCGCTCACGACCGGGATCCAGCTCGTGATGCGCTGTGCTCCCCCGCCGGCTGCAACGACGCCACGCACGCGCTCCTGGTCGTCGAGGAGGGGCCAGAGGGAGGCGACGCCCGTGACTGGCAGCGCCACATGGTTCGGCTCGTGTATCGTCGAGGAGTCGGCGCCGTCGGGCGATGCGAAGTGTCGCGCCTCGAGACTGTCGGCGCGGAAGCCGGCGACCGAGAACGCGAGCGCCTGTACGTGAGCACCGTCGGTCGCGGGCGGCAACGCGGCTTGGAGGGCGGCGGGCAGCGACGTGGCGCGCACGAACAGCTGTGGGAATCGCGCGAACCAGCTCGCGGCGACCGGCTCGGGCGATGGTGACTGGACGAGTCGCACGCGGCCGCTCGCCGCGTGCACGAGCGCGGTCGCGGCATGGTGGAAGTAGCCGCGATCGTCTCCGAGGATCGTGAACCGCTGCGACAGCGGGTACGTGGATGATGCGGCGTAGAGCTCGACCGCCCAGTACAGGGAATCACCGGCGTGCACCGGCACCACCTCGCTTCCCTGCACGAAGAATGGCGCGAGCGCGGCCACCCGGGCGCGGACATCCCGGCGCCGCACCATGGTCGGACGATTCGGCGGCAGATCACCGAAGAGCAGCCGGAAGTTCTGCAGCGCCCACGAGTGCACGAACCGCGACAGGGTGGACGCCATCTCCACTCCGACGATCTGATGCAACGAATCGGAGACCACGCTGTCGGAGGCGCCTGGGTAGACGGCCGGCTCGTCGAGCAGCGTCTCGTCCGCGACGCGCGTGCCGGCGGCGGCGCGCACGGGCATCCCGTGATCGTCGGCGGCAGTGGGATCGAAGCGGGTGATGCCCCACACGTCGCGAGAGTCGGTCGCGCCGCCCCCCTCGCTGCTGTGCTCCACGATCAGCGCGGTGAGGGCGCCGCTCCCCGTCGTCTGCCAGCCGGCGCCGTCGCCCACAACCCGCACGCGACGCAGCCGCTGCGCTGCCTGGGCGAGCGTGGCGCCGTCCCAGACCGCCACGCGCGAGGCCGCATCGCCGGC
>JALYXJ010000052.1 GCA_030947165.1 Gemmatimonadota bacterium | reverse complement strand
AGCAGGAGCTGGATCTCGAGGCGGTCCGGGCGGGGGCGGGGGAGAGCCGCTAGTCGTTGCCGACCACTGAAGTAGGCGGGTATACCGGTACCTGGTACTCGGATTGGCATGCTGGACCTTCCGATTACCAGACACCGATACGACGGCAGTCACTGATTGTCGCAGCGCTCCACGAGCTTGCGTGCCTGCATCATCTGTCGAGAAGCGTCCCTCATTGGTCAGGGCGTGAATGCCATTCCGAGTACAGTGTACTGGTATACCCGCGTACTCGCAGTGGTTGTCGTACTGGTATACCCGCGTCATCGTAGTGGTCGTCAACCCAAGCCCTTCCCTTCCACCGCCGCCGGCCGCCTTGTCGCCCCATCCTCGAGACGCTCCGTGCGACTCAGCCGATCCACGTCGATCGCGATCATTCCCTCGGGGGCATTCGCGAAGATGCTGGCGAACTTCACGTCCCAGCGGAACTCGTCCCAGACGTACGAGCTGCGCGTGGTGACGCGTGTCGAGAAGGTCTCCTCGAGCGCATTGATGTAGACGAGGAGCTCCGCCTGCGCGTCCGCCAGCTTCTCGGGCGTCACGCCGGCGAGTGGGCTGTCGGCGGTGATCGGGTGCACGATGGTCCAGTGCAGATTGAAGAACTCCACCGAGCTCCGCTCGAGCGCGAGCTGATGGAAGGCTCGCTCGCGGGCGCCGTTGGCCACCTCGAACCAGGCGAGGTTGACGCGTGCCTGTACGTCGCTCATCTGGCCGGGCTGGAGGTTCACGATGCGGAACATCACGCCGCGTCCGCCGTTGTACGGTGCGATGATGGCCGACTCACTGAAGGCCAGGCGCATCCGCGGACGGGTGAGGCGTGCGAGCAGCAGCCCGAACGCGACGACGAGGGCGATCGGGCCGGCAAACGACTCGAGGTTGACGAGCCAGTTCGCCGTCGGACCGTAGGCGTGCATGACACCGGTACCGGTGGTGGTGAACACGCCCACGCTGAAGGTGAAGGCGCGGAGAAAGGGGTCCTGGAGACCCAACTCCTCCGTCCCTCGCAGCACCCCGTCGCCGATCGCGAGGTACGCCAGGGCGAAGATGCCGTTCGCGAGCAGCAGAAGTCCCATCATCCAGCCGACGAACACTGGCCAGCCGGCCTCGAGCGCACTCAAATAGAAGCGGGCGGCGCGCTGCGCACCAAGTCCGTACTTCTTGCTGTTCGGCTGGCCATCGCGCCGCAGGAATCGGCCGCGAACGGCCTGCGCCACCACGCGGCCAAAGCCGAGATCGGATGGCTCGGTTCCGCTGACGGCTTGCGGCAGTTGAGCGGCGTTGGGGTCTGGCGAGGTCGGGGTCGTCACGTGAGGGACGGAGATGGATCGAGAGAGTGAGTCAATGCGAATCATCTGATGTGCATCCCACCGACGCAAGCGAAAGAGTCAGCTGACGTCGGCGCGAACGTCAGGGTTGTACGCTCAGCACGCCGATGGCGCCCTTCTGACCATGTCCGAAGCCATGGTTCACGAACGGAAACTCGCCGGGAAGGTCGCATGTCAGCTCGAAGCAGGCACCCCCGCCCGCGGGTACGCCCCACGTTTGCACGCCGTGAATGGCACTGCTCGGCGGCGCCCCCAGGTATACCGTGTCGAACTGCTCGCCGACGACGTGGAAATAGCAGGGATGCGTCGGCCCCGCGTCCACGAGCCAGAAGCGCACGCGATCGCCCACCTTCACCCGGATTGGCTCCTTCATGTACTGATCTGGCCGCCCGTTGAACGTGACGAGGTCCGGCATCGTGGACAGCATCTTCTGATAGTCGAACGCTCGTATCCCGCTCGCGGCATCGGCGAGGTAGTACTCGCCCTGGACCAGCACGAACTCCTTGGCAGCGGGAAGTGGCTCGCGCGGTGAGACGATGATCGCTCCGTACATGCCGGAGCCGATGTGCATCAACACCGGCGCCGTCCCGCAGTGGTACATGAAGGCGCCCGCGTACCTCGGCTTGAAGGTGAACGACACTGACTGACCCTTCGGCGCCGATCGAAACGCGACCTTGGGGTCGATCTGGGCCGCGTGAAAATCCATCGAGTGCGGGATGTCTCCATCGTTGGTCAACGTGAACGACACCGTGTCCCCCACGCGACAGTGCACGATCGGCCCGGGGATGTCGCCCTCGAACGTCCACGCCGCCACGACCGTGTCGAGGCTGATGCGCACCGGGGCCTCGCGTGCGTGCCAGTGCAGCTCGATGCGGCCGTTCGCGGCCGGCGGCGGCAGCGTGGGATCGTACCGGTGAAAGGTTGTGCTCTGTGCGCCTCGGGTAGCCCCTGGGGTCGCCGACGATGCCACGTGATGCTCCGCCTTCACCACGGCGGAGTCCAGCGGGCTATCGGAGTTGCGGATGGGCGCGCCCTGCCCGCTCTGCGCGCCGGCCGAACTCCGTGCCGCGGCGGTGTCCTGCTGCTTTCGCAGTGACTCGGGGCCACTCTCTGTGCATCCGACGAGCGCCGCGCCGACCCCCGGAATGGCCAGCGACAGCGCCGACGCACGCCTGATGAAGGCGCGACGGTTCGTTGTGACGTCGCTCGCCGCGGCAACCAGATCGGAGAGGCGGGGCGGGATGGTGTCTGGCATGTGGGACCCCCTCAGAGATGAGTGATGGACTCGTGCGGCTCGCGCCGTGCGACGATGCGAATGGACTCCCGCGCCACCATCCAGTTCTCCTGCGCCGGGATCACCAGCACAGCGATGCGTGCGTCGACGGCCGAGACGTTCGCCTCACCGTCGCATGTCGCGTTTACCGCGGGATCGATCATGGCGCCCAGAAAGCGCAGCTGATGGCAGACCTGCTCTCGCACTCGAGGTGCGTGCTCGCCGACGCCGCCAGTGAAGACGAGCGCGTCCACGCCGCCCATCGAGCCGGCCATCGCGGCGATCCCTTGCCGCACCCGATGCACGAACACCCCGAGGGCCAGGCGCGCCCGCTCGTCCCCATCGTCGACGCCGGCGAGCACCGTGCGCATGTCGCCGTCCGTGCCGGAGAGACCGGCGAGCCCGGAGTCGTGATTCAACAGGTGGTCGAGCGTGTCCGTGGTGTAGCCGCCGTGCCGCAGCAGATGGATGAGGATGCCCGGATCGATCGACCCCGAGCGCCGCGCCATGGGAAGACCGTCGAGTGGCGTGAATCCCATCGTCGTGTCCACGGAACGGCCATCGCGCACCGCCGCGAGCGAGCAGCCGCTGCCGAGGTGACAGGTGACGACGCGGAATCCATCCTGCCCACGCTCGAGCAATCGCGCCGCGCGGTGGGCCACGTACTGGTGGTTGATGCCATGAAAGCCAAACCGCCGGATCCCCTGCTCCACCCACGCGGAAGGACCAGGATAGGTGAACGCGGCCGGTGCCATCGTCTGGTGGAAGGCGGTGTCGAACACCGCGACCTGCGCGCACTCACCGAACAGGCGCGTGGCTGCATCCATCAGCGCCAGCGCGGCCGCATTATGGGCGGGCGCATACTCGGCCACGCGAGCGATCGTCGCGCGCACCGGCGGCGTGATGCGCGTGGTCTCCGTGAGCAGCGCGCCGCCGAATACAACCCGGTGGCCGATGACATCGATCGCCTCAGGTCCGGTGAGCATGGCGCGCGGGCCCGACCAGAGTGGCGAGAGGAGCCGCTCCAGCAACTGCGCGCCATTCTCGGTCTCGTCTTCCCAACACAGTCCGTTCGGCGCCTCTCCCTCTGCACCGGGGCGGTCGAGCTCGAACAGCGAGGCCTTCACGCTGCTCGATCCGGCGTTGAGGGCGAGCACTCTGGTCGAGGTCATTGAAAGGGCAAGATAAGTGGATCCTCGGGTTGGGTCTCACCGACTGGCGCCGGTCTGCCTCCCTCCTCGATCCTCGCAGAGGAAGACCAACCCCGCACCACCAACTGCTTCTCTTTCTCGTCGTCGAGATTGATGGGTTCGCCGAGACAGGCCCGAGGTTGTTTCCGCCTGACCCGCGCCATCCGCCGCCTCCGGATCAACCTGCGTTTGTGGGGCCCGAGCGTCGATCACGCCGGCCAGCGCCAGTCCTTCACCTCCGGCATGTCGTCCCCGTGCGCGCGGATGTACGCATGATGCTCCGCCAGCTTGCTCGCACAGTACGCATCAGTCTTGATGCCGTCGGCACGCTGGGCGAGGCCCGGCACCTGGGCAATCACGTCGCGCACCAGATGAAAGCGGTCGAGGTCGTTCATCACGGTCATGTCGAAGGGCGTGGTGGTCGTGCCCTCCTCCTTGTAGCCGCGCACGTGCAGGTTGCCGTGATTGGTCCGCCGATAGGTCAGGCGGTGGATGAGCCACGGGTAGCCGTGGAAGGCGAAGACGATCGGCTTGTCGGCGGTGAAGAGCATATCGAACGCCGAGTCGCTGAGCCCGTGCGGATGCTCGCGCTCCGGCTGAAGGGTCATCAGGTCGACGACGTTCACGAACCGCACGCGAAGCGTGGGCATGTGCTCGCGCAGGAGCGCGGTCGCCGCCAGCGCCTCGAGTGTCGGCACATCACCGGCGCAGGCGATCACGACGTCAGGGTTGCGGCCTCCGTCGGTGCTCGCCCACTTCCAGACGCCGAGGCCCGTCTCGCAGTGCGACGCCGCGGCGTCGACGTCGAGCCACTGCAGGGCCGGCTGCTTGCCGGCCACGATGACGTTCACGTAGTGCCGGCTCCGTAGGCAGTGATCCGCCACCGACAGCAGGGTATTCGCGTCGGGGGGCAGGTACACGCGCACCACATCAGCCTTCTTGTTCACCACATGATCGATGAAGCCAGGGTCCTGATGGC
>JALYXJ010000047.1 GCA_030947165.1 Gemmatimonadota bacterium | reverse complement strand
GACGCAAGCAGTACCGCTATCACGAGCGCGCGATCGAGCGCGGTCAGCTGCGCAAGTATTACCGCGTGCGCGAGCTCGCGAAGGAGCTACCGGAGATTCGAGCCCGGGTGCGCACGCATGCCGCGTCGCGCACCCCGTCGCGACGCGCCGTTGCCGCCGCCGTGGTGCGGCTCATCAGCGAGAGCTTCTTTCGCGTGGGCGGCGAGCGCTACGCCGACGAGAACAAGACGTTCGGCATCGCGACGCTTCGCAAACGGCACGTGCAGCTCGTGCGCGGCCAGGCGATCTTCACGTACGTGGGGAAGAAATCCATCAAGCAGCGCCAGGTGGTCGCGAACCGCGAGCTCGCGCGTCTGGTCAAGCGACAGCTCGCCACCCCGGGCGCCCGGCTGTTTCGCTACCAGGAGGGATCGCGCTGGCGTAACCTCACGGCGCGCGACGTGAATGCCTACCTGCACGAGACGCTCGACGTACCCTACAGCGCCAAGGACTTTCGCACATGGGGGGGCACCCTTCGCGCCGCGACCGTGCTCGCCGAGCTGGGACCTGGCAGCACCCCGATTGAGGCCAAGCGCAATGTCGCGACGATGATGCGCTTCGTCGCCTCGGAGCTGGGCAACACTCCGACCATCTGCCGCAAATCGTATGTCCACCCCCTCGTGGTGGCACGCTACATCGATGAGGGCGAGACCATCCGCCTGTCGGCGCGATACCGGCCGGGGGCCGACGGCTACGCACATTCCCCCGAAGAGCGGGCGCTCATCCACTTTCTCGACACCCACTTCCCCGAGCGGCGCCGGCGGGCGCGAGCGAACTCGGGTCGCGCCGAGGAGTAGAATTCAGGAATGCCCCGCCGTCTGCCCGTCGCTACTCCGTCATTGAGCCACGCCCTCGACGAGCACTCGGCGTGCCTCGCGCAGTGTCGTCGATGCACGCCGGGCGCAGGGGTCGTACCGATCGTGTCGCGCTCTCGCGCGCCGAAGGCGATGCTGGTTGGTCAGGCGCCGGGACAGACCGAGATCGGGGGCGGCCGGCCGTTCGCTGGTCGGGCAGGTCGTACGCTGTTCCGATGGCTGGCGCGGGTGGGGCTCGACGAGGCGACCGCCCGTGAGTGGCTCTATATCTCGGCCATCACGCGCTGCTATCCGGGGCCGCATCCCTCCGGCCGCGGCGACCGGGTACCGTCGCCGCGCGAGCGAGCGCTGTGTGGGGATTGGCTGGCTGATGAGCTGCGCATCATCCGGCCACCGGTGTTGATCCCGGTTGGGCGACTGGCGATCGATCGCTTCCTCGGCGCCGCTTCGCTGGCCGATCTGGTGGGGCGTGAGCACGAGGTGGAGCACGACGGGGGACGTTCGATCGCGATCCCGCTACCGCATCCGAGCGGAGCGAGCAGCTGGATTCACGCACCGGGAAACGCCGCCCTGCTCGATCGGGCGCTCGACTTGCTACGCGTGCGACTCGGTGTCGAGTCGCCCGGCGCGCGCGGCGTGGCCTGAACGTGCGGGGATTCCTGCTCGTGTTCTCCCTGCATCATGCGCCGGCGGCCTCCGGGGACGGTTGGCTGAGCGCCGACAAACTCCAGCACTTCTTCGCGTCGGCGTTCGTGCAGTCCATCTCGTACGGCACGCTGCGCGGCGTGGGGGCTAACCATGGGACCGCGTTGGCGGGTGCGACCGTGACAACGGCAGCGGTGGGGGTCGGCAAAGAGCTCTATGACGCCCGGCATCGCGGAGACCCGAGCGCGCGCGACCTCGTGTGGGACGCAGCGGGCGCGGGGGCGGTCAGCCTGCTGCTCGCCCGCACGGCGCGCTAGCGTCAGGGAAACACCCATTATCGGCGGCCCGCCGCCAATCGTTATATTGGCGGGGACCCCTTTTCCTCCCTCCGAGCGCGGCATGACTTCGGCCCGTACAAAGTTTCTCATCGGCGGTGCCCTCGTGTTGGGGACGGCCGGATACCTGATGGCGACGTCCATCAAGGACACGGGCATGTATTACCTCACGCCGACGGAGCTGTCCTCCCGGCTCGCCGCCGACCCGACCTTCCGGAACACCGGAGTGAAGATCGGCGCGCGTGTGGTGCCCGGTTCCATCCACCGCGTGCCCGGCGGCCGCGAGTACGCGTTCCGCGTGACGGACGGCGCGCAGGTGTTCCCCGTCGTGTATCGCGGCATTGCGCCGGACACGTTCACCGACGGGGTGGACGTCGTGGTGGAAGGACGCATGGGCGAGGACGGCACCTTCCGCGCGACCACGCTGCTGGCCAAGTGCGCGTCGCGGTATGAGAACGCGCCGGCCGGGGGTGAGAAGTACAAGCAGACGCCGGGGTACAAATCGGGCACGGGAGTCCGCACGTGATCCTCGTCGGCGAGCTGTCGCTGTGGGTCGCCCTGCTCATGGCCGCCTGGACCGTCGTGACGTCGTTCGCCGGTGGCACGCTCGGCCGGGAGGATCTGATCGCGAGTGGTCGTCGGGGTCTCTACGCCACCGCGGCGATGATCGTGCTCGCGTCGATCGGGCTCTGGACGGCGCTGCTCACGCACGATTTCTCCCTCAAGTACGTCGCGTCGAACACGAGCGCGAACATGCCGAAGGTGTACGTGTTCGCGGCGTTCTGGGGTGGACAGGCGGGATCGATGCTGTTCTGGGCCTTGATCCTGTCCCTGTACTCGGCGATCGCCATCTGGTCGGTGCGCGACAAGGCGCGCGACCTCGCGCCCTGGGCCTGCGGCACGCTCGCGGCGATCCTCGTGTTCTTCATCGCCACGACCTGCTTCAAGGCCAATCCGTACGATCGCCTCAGCTTCGTGCCAGCCGACGGACGCGGAATGAATCCGCAGCTCCAGAATCCGGGGATGGCGATCCATCCGCCGAGTCTCTATCTGGGTTACGTCGCGACGGCCATCCCGTTCGCCTTCGCCATCGCCGCGCTCGTCACGCGCAAGCTCGACGCCGAGTGGCTCAGCGTCGTGCGCCGGTGGTCACTCGTGTCGTGGTTCTTCCTCACCGTCGGCATCACGCTGGGCATGTGGTGGGCCTACGTGGAGCTCGGCTGGAGCGGCTACTGGGCGTGGGATCCGGTCGAGAACGCGTCGTTCCTCCCATGGCTGACCGGGACAGCCTTCCTGCACTCCATCATGATCCAGGAGAAGCGGGGGATGCTGCGCAAATGGAACGTCGTGCTCGTGGTCACGTCGTTCCTGCTGGCAATCTTCGGCACGTTCATCACGCGAAGCGGCGTGATCGAGAGTGTCCACTCGTTCGCCCAGTCGCCGGTCGGTGCCTGGTTCGCGACGTTCTTCTTCGCCTGCACGGGTGCGACGATTTACTTCGTCGCCACGCGGCTCAAGGATCTCCAGGCGACGGCGGAGCTGGAGAGCATGGTGAGCCGCGAGGCGGCATTTCTCTACAACAATCTCGTGCTCGTGGGCATCGCGTTCTCGGTGCTGTGGGGAACGCTGTTCCCGATCCTCAGCGAATGGGTGCGCGGCTCCAAGATCACGGTGGGCCCGCCCTTCTTCAATACGGTGAACATTCCGCTCGGCCTGTTGCTGCTCGGGCTCACCGGAGTGGGCCCGCTCATCGCGTGGCGCAAAGCGTCGACGTCGAACCTGAAGCGGCAGTTTCTGTTTCCCGTGTCGTTCGGCTTGGGCGTCGGTGCCCTGCTCCTCGCGCTGGGGATGCGAAACTTCCACGCGCTCGTTGCCTACACGCTCGCCGCGTTCGTGGCCGGTACGATCGGCCAGGAGTTCTACAAGGGGATTCGCGCTCGGCACTCCCTCCATGACGAGTCGATTCCTCGGGCCGCGATCCGCCTCGTGGCGCGGAATCGTCGCCGCTATGGTGGTTACATCGTGCACGCCGGGATCGTGATCCTCTTCTGCGCGTTCGCCGGGCTCGCGTTCAAGAAGGATCACGACGTCCAGATGAAAGCAGGGGAGGCGAAGGAGCTCGTCGATCCGCTCGGTCATCGCTGGCGCTTCGTGAGTCAGGGGGTCTCCACCTCGAAGACGCTCAACCGCTACATCACGGCTGTGGGGCTCGAGGTCTGGCGCGACGACGTGCGGCAGGGGATTCTCACGAGCGAGAAGCGACAGTACGTCGACAGCAACAATCAGCCGCAGTTCGAGCCGAGCACCGAGGTCGGCATTCGTACGTCGGCGGCGATGGATCTGTACGTCGTGCTGGCTGGCGTGCGCGATGAGACCGCCGAGCTCCGCATCAGCTTCAATCCGCTCGTGGTGTGGGTGTGGATCGGCGGCATGGTGATGGCGATCGGCGGCCTGATCGTCATGTGGCCGCAGGCGGAGCGTCGCCGCGCCGGCGGATACGTCGCCACGCTCGAGCCAGCCCGGCGGCCCGCGCTCGCCGGCGCACCCTGATGCGTCGCCGAGAGTTCCTCGTCCGGGCTGCGATGGGCAGCGTCGGGCTCCTTGCGGCCCCGGCGCTGGTGGCGCAGAACGGCGCGCCGGCGCAGGGCACGACGTCCAACCTGTTCGACATGAACCAGGAGGCGGCGAAGACGGTGCGTCGTCCCCCCAAGACCGGCGCCGCGCCCTCGATGTCGGCGGACGAGCGCGACACCCTGGAGCATGCGCTCCGATGCCAGTGCGGCTGCACGCTGGACGTCTATACCTGCCGCACGACCGACTTTTCCTGTCAGGTCTCACCCGCGATGCACCGCGACGTGATCTCACTGGTCGAAGGCGGCTACTCGGCGCAGGAGATCCTCGACGCGTTCGTCGATACCTACGGCGAGCGCGCGCTGATGGCGCCGAAGCGAGAGGGATTCAATTGGGCGGGCTACCTGGTCCCGTTCGCCGCGTTGGGCGCCGGCGCCGTCGCGGTCGCGACCGTGCTGCGCGGAATGCAGCGCCGCGCGAAGCCCGCGGCCCTGCCGATCGTTCCGGCGGCACCAGGCGACATCCGCGCGACGGCGGAAGAGCTCGCGACGCTTCAGGCGGCGATCCGCAAGGATTCCTAATGCTTGCACTGATCATCGGGACAGCCCTCGCCGTCGGCGCGCTCGCATACGTGCTCTTCCCACTGCTCGCCGGCGCGATCATCGCACCAGTGCGCCGCGGAACGACGAGGCGCGAAGCGGCCGACGCGGTCGGGAGCGAAGCCATTGTCGCGTTACGCGAGATCGAGTTCGATCGCGCCACCGGCAAGCTGTCGGACGCGGATTACGAGGAGCTTCGCGCGCGCTACACCGAGCGTGCGCTCCAGGCGATGCGCGCCGGCAGCGACTCCTCGGGAGACGCGGCGGAAGCGGCGGTGCTGGCCTATCGCGAGCGTCTGAAGCACTGCTCGCGCTGTGGACCGCGACCAGAGCCGGACGCCGTGTACTGCTCCACCTGCGGGCTCTACCTCGCCGGCTCGTGCGCGAGCTGCGGTGCGGGCGTCACCGAGCCCGGCGCCGCCTACTGCACGAGCTGCGGACACGCACTGGCCGCCTAGAACGCCGGGGCGGCCAGCGCGTTCACATGGCGATATCGATCAACCTCCGGCGCGAACCGGAGGTTGATCGCGTCGAGCGCCTGCTGCATCCGTGTTCGTGTCTTCTCGAGCAGCGCGCACTCGTATTCGTGGGAGTCACGCGCAGCCACCCGCCCCACATGGATCGGCTCCGGTACTCCTACGTGCACGACGCGCGGCCCCGCCGGCCTCGGCAGCATGACCGCCAATCGGTGTCGTATCCCGGTGCGGAGGAGACGGTCGCGCGTGCGCTTCAGGCACTCGAAGATCTGCTCCTGCGTGAGCGTCTCGCCGCCGTACAGCGCTCGCGTCAGCTCGCTGGTGCGTTTCGCTTCCTCGGCGCGCTCCAGATCGGTGTCGAGCCGGCGGCGCTCGACGTCCGCGTCCGCGCTTCCGTCATCGTGCAGCGCCCGCCGCGCACGCGAAATGTCGCGCAT
>JALYXJ010000032.1 GCA_030947165.1 Gemmatimonadota bacterium | reverse complement strand
CGCGTCGGATCATCGTCATGGTATCCTTTGCGCCGGTCAGAAGGTGAGGTTCAGTCGGACGAGGGTCTTCCGCGAATTCGGAAGCGTGAGAAAATCCTCGCGCGAGAACTGGCCGGCGCGACTGGTGGCGCTCGTGTTGGGGTTGGACACGACTTCGGGGTCGGCGCCCTCGTACTTGGTCCACAGCTTCACGTTCTGGAAGGCGAGGGTGATCGTGGCGCCGGTGATGCCGCGCCCCACGCCGGCGATGAGGTTGACCGGCAGGTCATAGCTCGCCGACAGCTCGCGGAGCCGGACGAAGTCGCCGGGCTGGATGAACGCCTCGTAGACGTCGCTGACCGTGGCCGACTTCCCACTCTCCGTCACGAATGCCGGACGGTTCGGCGTATCGTCGCCGTAGCGGCGCAGGAAGTCGTAGCGCGACAGGACGTTCGGATCGAGCCGGCTGCTGGAGCGCACGAGCTGCGTCTCACGGAAATACTGCGTGTTGTTGTAGACGCTGAAGTTCCGCTTGGCGTCGAGCAGCCCGGTGAGGCGGAAGTTCTTGAACAGGGTGACGGTGTTGCTCAGGTTCCACTCGAACGTGGGCAGCAGGTTCGCGTACGGCGAAAGGGTGTCTTCGACGGTGACGATGCTGTTGGCGACATCGATGTTCTTGATGCGCTTCGTCTCGAACACGCCGAGCTGCTGACCCTGGACGGCCCGGTTGATCTGGCCGTTGAGGTTGAAGGGGAGAACGCCGCCCAGATCGGTCAACTCGTTGTGCAGGGTGTTCGCGTTGGCTCGGATGTCCCAGTCGACGTTGCGCAAGCGCAGCGCGCTGATCGTCGCCGACATCTCCAGGCCGCGGTTTTGCACCTGGCCGATGTTCGCCAGCGGGTTCGAGGCAAAGCCGAGCGATGGCGCGATCGGCCGCGCGATGATCAGATCGTTCGTGACCTTGCGGAAGTAGGTGAGCTCGGTCGAAATGCGATCACCCCAGAAGCTCGCGTCGGCGCCCGCTTCGAACTCGGTGCCGCGCTCGGGCTTGAGGTCGGCGTTCCCGGGATTGCCCGGAATGGCGCCGGCGCCGGTGACATTGTTCAGGTAAAAGGGCGCGGCGGAGAGCGTCGTCAGGGCATCGCCCGGCGCCGGTGACCGCCCCGTGGTGCCGTACGCGCTGCGAAGACGCAGCGAGTTCACGTACGGCGTGAGCGGCGCGAAGAACTTCTCCTCGGAGACCGTCCAGCTCGCCCCGACCTTCGGGAGCACGAACGACGGGGCCGAGCTGCCGAACGACGAGTTCCGGTCGACGCGCACGCCGAACTGCACGAAGAAGCGGTTCTCGTAGCCGAGCTGGAGCTGGCTGAGGTAGCCGTAGGTCTTCTGCTCGGTGTAGCCGCCGGAGGCCGACGTGGTCGCCGCGGACTGGATGGAGTTGTTGGCGTTCGTCACGAGGCCGATGCCGGTGGCCTGGACGAACTTGTTGCGGGTCGAGATGACCTGGAGGCCGAACGAGAGATTGGTCTCGAGCTGGTCGCGCTGGCCGAACAGCCGGCGCACGTTGCCCAGGTAGTCGACGGTGTAGCGCTCGGCGTCGCGCGCCGTCTGCTCGTTGCTGCCGCCGTCGGTGAGCCCGCCGTACCAGGTGCTGTCGTTCTTCGGGAAGAAGTTCGTCTGCTCGTCCTGCGCGTAGTCCACGCCCAGGGTCATCCGGTTGCTGAACCACGACATCGGCAGGTAGTTGGCCGACAGCGTGGTGGTGACGCGGTGTGTGAGGAGCGAGTGCTCGACGCTGTTGATCGCATTGTAGTGCCGATTGACCGCGTACCAGCCGTCGCGGCCGATGCCGTCGTCGGTGCGAGTCGTCGGGGAGCCGAGGAGCGCGCCGCCCAGCCAGCCGAAGACGTTGTTGTCGTTGTCCGGCAGTGCCGTCTTGGTCTGCACCAGACCGAGGCCCGCCTCGAAGGTGACGCGGGAGTCGGGGACGAAGCTGAAGTTCGAGCGGACGTTGTAGCGGTCGAAGTTGTTGTTCGGTAGCACGCCCTTATCGTTCTCGGAGCCGAACGAGAGGTTGTAGCCGAAGTTCTGCCCGCCTCCGCGTCCATTCCAGCCGACGGAGCGATCCCGACCGGTGCGGAACGCCCCGATGCGGAGCAGCGGGTTGTCACTCACGAGCGTGCTGAGCGCCTGGCCGCGGCAGAGCGGGTTCGTACTCGTGGTCGCAATCAGCGCCGCGGTGCAGCGGCCATAGTTGTCCGGCGGCGTCCAGTTCACGTTCGACTGCCCACCCTCGAGGCGCAGCGTCTCCACGAACTGGTTCGAGCCCGTGCGCCCCTTCTTCGTGATGATCTGGATGACGCCCGCCGACGCATCCGCGCCGTAGAGCGTCGCGGCCGCCGGACCCTTCACCACTTCGATGCTCTCGATCTCATCGGGGTTCAGGTCGTTCATGCGATCGAATGCCTGACCGCTCTGGCCGCTGCGCGTGATCCCTTCGTTGACCCGGATGCCGTCGATGAAGACGAGCGGCTCGTTCGACAGGTTGATCGACGAGGCCCCGCGAATGCGAATGGCCTTGGCCGTGCCGACGCTGCCGGAGTTGTTGTTCACCGCCACGCCCGGAAGGCGCGACTGGAGCAGCTCACCCACGCTGGAGACGGCCGCCTGCTTCACGATGTCCGACGCCGCGATCGAGCCGACCTGGGCCGACTGCGCCCGGCGCTCCTGGTTGCCGGCGGTGCCTGTGACGACGACCTCGGACAGTGTCACGAGCGACGCCACGACATCGAAGTTCAGCGTCGCGCTCTGGCCGGCGAACACGCGGACGGTGTCCGAGGCGGCCTTGTGGCCGATCTTGAACACCCCGACCACGGTGCGACCCGGCCGCACGTTGTTGAGGCGATAATCGCCATCCTTGTTCGTCTGCGCCTCGAGCGTGGTGCCAGGCACGACGACGCGTGCCTCGCTGACTGGCTGCCGCGACGTGCGATCGACCACCTTGCCGACGATGGTGCCCGTCTGCGCGAAGAGCGCGGCCGGAAGCGCCAACATCAGAGCGGCGATCGAAAGTCCGAGGTGACGAGTGGTTGCACGAGAGTACATGTGCGTCTCCATCATCGTGTGGGGGAAGAGAGGAGCGGAGCGGTGCAGCGATGCGGCGGGAAATGCGCGTAGCGGGGCGGCGACCTGGGCCCGGGGAACGAACCGGCGAGTCTCCTGGAGGGACGGGGAGCCTGACGGGGCGAAACTTCAAAGATCATGGCTTGTGCACGCGGACCCCACAAGCGGCCGAAACGCCACAAACGAGCTTCAGACGGTTCGTCCCAAGACGTTTCGTCCCATACGGTTCGTCCCACGACGGCGCGTCTGGGCTCGCAGAGTGTCCGCCGGCCGCGGCCGACGTCACCCCCCCGCCTCGAGCAGCGACGCCACGGCCGAACGCGCGATGGCCCACCGCGTGTCCCAGTCGCCACTGATAATCACCAGCCTGCTCCGCCGTGCCTTCAGCGCCCGATCGAACCGCGCGAACATCTGCTCCCGGTCGGTCGGACGGTCGCGGATGCCGTCCGGCACCCAGGGGACGTCCACGGCACAGAGCAGGTACAGGTCGGCGCGACGCTCCCGCTCCTGCCGCGCGACCCACCGCGGCACCGCCCCGTAGTAGTACCTTGAATAGATCGCCGTGCTCACCAGATCGGTGTCCAGGATGATCGAGCGCGATCCGCCGGCGCGCGCCATCGGCTCTCCCGCTTCGACCAGCGCGATGTGCTCCCTCGCGATCGGCACGACGTCCGACGCCAGCAGCTCGCGTCGCACCCGCTCGGCGTACACCCGCGAGGCCTCCGGCACCCACTCCGTGCCTAGCCACTCGGCGAGTCGGCGGGCCAGGGTTGTCTTGCCGGTCGACTCCGGACCGGTGACGCACACGCGCACGAACGCCGCCGGCGCCACGCTCACGCCGCTGCAGCCGCAGGTCCCGACGACTCGTACAAGGAATGGCGCCAGTCGATGTACCCCCTGACCGCGAGCGCGAGAAACACCGCGTACAGGCCGGCGGTGAGATAGAGCCCCTTGAAGATGAACATCCCCACATACAGGACGTCGACGGCGATCCACACGAGCCAGTTCTCGAGCTTCTTCCTCGTCATCATCCACTGCGCCACGAGGCTCGTGCTGGAGAGCAACGAGTCCATGTACGGCAGCGCCGCATCGGTGGTGTGACGAAGCAGCGTCCCCAACACCGCGGCGCCGGAGAGCGCGATCAGGCTGAGGAGCACGCCAAGGCGCGTGTGCGTTCGCGTCACGTGCAGCTCGGTGCGTCCCTCCCCGCCGTAGAGCCACTCGTACCAGCCATAAATGGAGAGCGCCGCGTAGACGACCTGCAGCCCCATGTCGGCGTACAGCTTGGCCTGATAGAACACGATCGCGTACAGCACCACGTTCACGATCGCCGTCGGCCAGCTCAGGATGTTCTGCCGAACGCTCAGCCACACGCTGATCGCCCCAACGATCGCCGCAAAGAGCTCGAGCGGGCTGACCTCCGAGAGCCAGGTCACCTCAGAAGGCCAGCCTGGCGCTCATCGTCACGTTCCGCGGCGCCAGCGTGTAGTAGTAGGGCTCAAGCGCCGTCGGATCGGTGCTCCCCACGGCCGGCCCGGGATAACCGCCGGTGTAGACGCGCCGATCGAAGACATTGCGGAGCTGCATGAGCACCGACTGCTGCGCGATGCGCAAGGTGATGCCCGCATCGGCATACCAGTTGTCGGGTACCACGAAACGGGGGTCGTTGGTGTTGGTCAGCATCATCCGCGAGGTATACCGACCGTCCAGGTCCAGCGACAGCCAGGACGCGATGTCGCTGTGCACGCCATGGCCGCTGATGAACCTCGGGCTCATCAGCGCGGTGACGTCATGGAACAGCTCGCCCGTAGCGTCGTCGCGGTAGTCGCGGATCCGCGCATCGGTGAACGACGCGGTGGCCAGGAGCCGCACGTGCGGTGTGGCCTGCCATGCGAGGTCGCCCTCCACGCCACGCCGAACGCTCTGCCCGACGTTCTTCCGCAGCACGTAGCCGATCTCATTGATCTCGCCGATCGGCGCAATCTCGTCGTGGAACTGCATGAGGAACACGTTGGCCTGTGCCTGCACCCCCCCATGCTGCCAGGTGAGGCCCGTCTCCAGGTCGTGCACCGACTCGGGGCGCACCCGAGTCAGCGGCAGGAGCGAGCGCGCGCCAACGCTGTCCACGTCGTCGGCGCCGGCGAACATGTCCGCACGGGTTGGCTCGCGTCCATTCATTCCCACCGTTGCATACGCCACCAGGCGGTCGCTGACGCGCAC
>JALYXJ010000192.1 GCA_030947165.1 Gemmatimonadota bacterium | reverse complement strand
AGGTCAGCCCGGGAGACGTCACGCTCAACTCCCGCTGGCACGGCACTCTCACCACTCCCGCTAGCCTCGCGGGCGCGGTGCAGATCAAGGGAGAGGCGTCGATGGCGCCGGAGATCAAGCGGGGATTCACGGCGCTGTCGTTGAACGTCAGCAATGCCGCACCGGGGGGCGTGCACCCCTGGGCCGGGCATCGCGGAAGCTGCGGCGCCGACGAAGGGATGCTCGGTACCCCCGACCTCTATCGCCCGCTCAAGATCGGCGATGACGGCAAGGCGTTCTCCTCGGCAACCATTCCGCTCGACACGCCCACGATGGGAAATTATTTCATCGTGGTCTACGCGTCAGCCGCGAACGCGGAAACGATCATCGCGTGCGCCAACCTGGCGCCGCCCACGCAGTAGATCGCCGTCTCACAGCGCGCCGCCGCGATCACCCCGGCATCAGATGATCGCGGCGCCGTGCGGGCGCCCATGACGACGCTCGACCCCGAGCACAGGAAGGCCGCGCGCCTGGTCATTGGCTGGGACAGCGTCGTCTGGCGCTGCTCGGACTCGGGTGACGAGAGCTTTGGCACTGACGCCCGCAGCGTCGATGGTGGCAGCGATAGCACGAGGGTGGTTCGCTGCCGGCGGAGCGACGTCGAGGTGCTGATCATTGCCCCGCTCGACTGGCAGTCACGCAGCTCCAGCGAGCTCCTCCCGCTCATCGAGGCCGCAGCGCGAGCCCACCGGCCACGCTAAACGGGCGGGCGCGGGAGTAGGGATCGCCCTAGCGCGATCGCCCTGGCACGGGAATAGACCATCCGATGGCGACCCGGCCAGATCCATCTGGAAGCACGGTGACCCTGCTGGCCGTACCCAGCAGCGAGCGGTCGATGCGGTTTCCCGGTCGGGCGTGGTTGAACCGGACGACTTTGAGTCCCGTGAGGGTCCCCAGTCCGGCGCCCATAACGACATCGCTCGCCCAGTGCTTGTTCGAATACAGTCGTGATGCTCCGACCAGCGTCGCTCCGCCGTACATGAGCGGGGCAATGTACCAGGTTGAGCCGGGCCACCAGCGTCTCGTCTCGAGCGTGACCACCGTCGCCGCAGCGAAGGCGGCCGTGGCGTGCCCCGAGGGAAAGGAGCTGAAGGCGCCGTGACCGAAGCTGAAGTCATCGGGGTCGGTACCGTCTCCAGTCGGGCGCGCGCGACCGGTCGCCTGCTTGATCCCGGCCGCCAGCGCCCCGCTCAGCAGGATTGCTTCGGTGCCGTGCAAGCCGAGCTCGGCGACGCGATGGAAATGCCCCGCTCGCCCGACTGCATACATCGCGACGCCGATGACGATCGCTCCCGTACCGCCCAGCTGGTTGAACGCCCGCGCGGCCTCTCGCGTCGCCCGACTCGCCTGGGTGTTCGGCTCCTGCAGCTCCTGCGCGATGTGCCGATCGAGCGGCATCATCGCCGCGGTCCCCATGATCACGCCAGCAGCGAACAGCGCGTCGCTTCGGACGAAGAGGGGCCCGAGCCCGCGGACCGGCAGGATGCTATCCGTTTCCGTCGATGTTGGCCGCGGTCTGTCGCGCGGGCGGCCGTCGCCCGGGCTGCCTTGCGCGCCGCCAGTGCACGGCACGAGGACGAGAGCGAGCGCAAGACATTCAACGAAGCGGAGCGGGCCGCGACGGGGCGATCTGTTCACGCTTCTACTCGATCCGGTATTGGGGGGTCAGAGTGCGTGCGATAGGCGGATTCCCAACACGCGCCGTCCCGCGAGTGGCACCACGTCCGCCGACTCGAGCCAGCGGACCACTCCAAGCTGACCCCGCTCTCGCGCCTCCGCCATAGCGGGCGGGGATGCCGAATCCGACGAGCGCTCCTGAACCCTGCGTCCCCCGGCGACGGCGCGATGGGCAAACGCGGAGCCGATCACCAGCGCCAGCGGATAATCGCTCACCCAGTGTACCCCGTTGTTCATCATGACGAACGAAACGAGCGCGGTCGCCGAGTAGCCTATAGGGCGGATGAACCGCTTCTCGGGATAGTTCTCGGCGACGACCAGCACGGTGGACCACAGCGCCGCCAGGTGGCCGGACGGGAAAGCGTCGTACCGGGGGACGTTCTTCGCGTAGGCGGCGGGGCTGGGGAAGGGCCTCCAGCGGCCACCGCTCTCCGTCGCCGTGCCCGGTGTCTCGCGCCCCGCGATGTGCTTGCCCAGCTGGGCTGCGATGCCCACACCCATGAGAGCCTCGGTGATCTCGCTCGCTGTGCGAAGGGCTCGATAGTCGTTCCGGATGGTGCCGAAGGCCAGAAAGCCGCCCGCCACGCCGAGCTGCGTCCAGCCATTGCCGATGTAGTAGAGTCCGGAGCTGAAGGTCGTCGGGAGCTCGAGCAGGCCGCCGACGCGAATCTCGGAATGATTGGTCGACAGCCCGATCCGGCGGCCGAAGCGCTGCGTCTCATCCACGATCTGCTGGTCGGCCGCGACCAGGAGAGCGGTGCCGGCGACGGTGCTTCCCAGCACCAGGAGGCTGTGGCGCTCGCCAGCCTGGCTGGCGACCTGGGCCAGATCGCGCGGCACGTTGCGCACGGACTGGAGCCGTACCGGACGCGTGAACAGCAACACCCGCTCCGGGGCGACGCGATAGCTCTGAGCCAGTGCGGGGCCAGGCGACTTGGCGACGGAGTCCGCTGTCGGGGCGGGAGACTGCTGTCCGACGACCACCCCGTTCGAGGACAGGACCGTGGCGATCAGGAAGCAGCGACGGCGTAGGTGCACCGCAGCAGGGTAAGCGGTCGAGGACGAGACTTCAACCGCTCGCCCCGGCGCGGGCATCTCGTCCCCGGCGCCATGGCGAGTCATGCTTCGCTTGCTCTTTGCCGTGAGGGCAGCTAGCTTGAATCAAGCGACACACGCGCACTCGTGCGCGGCACACGTTCCAATTCAAACTGGGGCCTGCACTCGCGGGCCTCTTTTTTTTGTGTGTCGTCACCGGGACGAGCGGCATTCGGCCGTACCCCGGAGGAACACCGCCTCTCGCGAGCGCACATCGCGATTCTAAGTGGAGTCGGCAGATCCGGTTCAGCCGGATGACGGCGACACGAAATTCAGGAGTTAGGCTATGCGTACGACCGGCACCGTGAAGTGGTTCAACGACGACAAGGGCTTCGGCTTCATCACGCCCGCGGATGGGCAGAAGGATTGCTTCGTCCATCATTCGGCCATCCAGGGCAGCGGCTTCAAGTCGCTGACCGAGGGAGACAAGGTCGAGTTCGATGTCGTGCAGGGGCAGAAGGGGCCCGCTGCCGAGAATGTCTCGAAGGTGACTGCCTAGCGGTCCCGACGCTGCGGCGAGAGCTTCGGCGTCATCTGAACGGCCGATCCGACGAGAGTCGGGTCGGCCGTTCTGGTCTTCCGCGCGTTCGCGCGGCAGATTCGCACTTCCTTCCGCATCGAGCCTCCATGATTCGCATCGCTGCCGGATTCGTCGCGCTGTGGCTCTGGACCGGCTGGCTTCCAGCCCAGCGTCCGCCCGCGAGAACTCACCGACTGATGCCATCCCCCACCACCGTCGCGTGGGGCTACTACGATGCGGCGGCCGCCCCGGTGCTCCGCGTGAATTCGGGCGATGTGGTGGTCGTGGGCACGCTGATCACGTCGAGCCCGACGCGGCTCGAGGGGGCGGGTGTGGCACCGCGGGATGTCGAGCAGTCGCTGCGCGACATCCACGCGTCGGTCACCAACAAGGGACCTGGCGGCCACATTCTCACCGGACCGATCTTCGTCACCGGCGCGGACTCGGGCGACGTTCTGGAGGTCCGCATCCGGAAGATCGCCTTCGCCATTCCGTATGCGTACAACGGCTTCGGCGCGAAGAGCGGCTTTCTTCCCGAGGACTTCGGCTACGCGAAGATGCGCATCATCCCGCTCGACACTGCGAGGCGGATCGGGCATTTCGCGCCGGGCGTCGATATCCCGTTGCGTCCGTTCTTCGGCAGCATCGGCGTCGCTCCGCCACCCTCTGCCGGCCGGCTCAACAGTGCCCCGCCGGGCATCCACGCCGGCAACCTCGACAACAAGGAGCTGGTGGCCGGCACCACGCTGTTCATTCCAGTCCACACTGCCGGTGCGCTGCTCGAGATCGGTGACGGCCATGCTGCACAGGGGAATGGCGAGGTGGACATCACGGCGCTGGAGACGTCGCTCACCGGCACGGTGCAGCTCATCGTACGCAAGGACATGCACCTGACCTGGCCACGCGCCGAGACGCCGACCCATTGGATCACCATGGGGACGGACACGAGCCTCGTGCAGGCGACGAAGACCGCTGTGCGGCAGGCGATCGATCTGCTGGTCACCGTGTACGGGCTCGCCAGGGACGACGCGTACATGCTCGCAAGCGCCGCGTGCGATGTGGACATCACCCAGCTGGTGGATGGAAATGTCGGAGTCCACGTGATGATCCCGAAGGCTCTGTTCGCCGCGCACCGGCAGTCGCACCGAGCTCGATAGCGGAGGGGGGGGGGGG
>JALYXJ010000506.1 GCA_030947165.1 Gemmatimonadota bacterium | reverse complement strand
CGCCAGTATTGCGGCAGATTCCAGGTGATTCGCGCACCGACTGTCACTGGCCAGTGCACGTTGCCGGTCGTGCGACCTGCGTCCATGACCGCGTCCCAGAGCGTCGGAACGCGGATGTCGCTCGCGTACCAGTACCAGCCGCCCTGATTGCGCTTGAGCGGATCGAAGGTGTTGTTCGTGATGATGCCATGGCGCGCCGGCGCGACGCCGGTGACGAGCGTCGTGTGGCTCGGGTACGTGACCGTCGGCACGACCCCCACCACACCACTCGCCTGCGCGCCGCGCGCGACAAGGCCGCGGAGGTTGGGAATTCTCAGCCCGTGCGCGTCGGCCTGCAGCACGTACTCGGGCTTGAGCCCGTCGATGGAGATCAGGACGACCGGATGTGTTGCGCTGCTCGGTGCCTGCGCACCGACCCGTAACGCACAGGCGATGAGGAGCGATAAACCGCGGAGATGCATTCCGAGAGGTTGGCGACGGTGCACGACCGCGTCAACGCAGGTGCTACTCGTCGGAGTCGGCGCCCGCCGGATGATCGATCCGTTCCACGCCGCCCGGAGGCGACGGCCGCTGCCAGAGCTTCACCGGCTCCGCCATCTTCCGCAGGAGATCCAGGCGCTCGTCGGGCAGGTCGTCCCAGTTCTCCGGATACTCGAAGAGCCGGCGACGTTCCGTGCTGGCCGCATCCTGGAAGCACAGCCACTCGGTGGGCGTTCCCGGCACGACGGCAGCGCTGCCGGATTCAATTCTCCACACCGACCAGGTCGAGCCATCGCGTGAGAGAAAGTTCCTCAGTGACATGCACCGTTCCAACGCACGCACCGTGCCCCACGTCGAGTCCGGCGGCTAGTGCTCGTGGCTCTGGTTGGCGGGACCGGCGACCTGCTCGGCATCGGCGCACCAACGCACGAGCTGCGTGTCCGATGCCTGGTGCCAGCCGGGAGGTAATGGGGCGAGTCGCCGGCGCTCCATCCCGAGCGTGAATAGTAACCAGCCGTTTGCGAAGTCGTCGGCGATGAGGCGTCGACGGCGGTCGGTCCGTGGCGGCTTGATCGCGCGGACCTCCCACTCCTGATCCCGCTCATCCCGGAACGTTCGCAGTTGCATCTCGTCTTCCATCTCCAAGCCTCCATCGGCGTGACGAACGATGTACCTGCCCGCGGTCTGGCGGTCCCTCTTGCTACTCCGCTCAGGACGGAGGGTTCGACCGGGCTCAGGCGGTCGCGCGCGGGCCGAGATGCAAACGCCGTGACGGGGTGATCCGCGTCACTGGTCGGCGCTGTTGCCAGGCTCACGGGCTCGGGGTGCCGATCGGTCTGGCCAATTCTCCGTGGGCGGTCGACATTAGCCGACGCTTCGACCTCACCCTCCTCACACCACCCATGCTTCGACTGCGAGCGATCGTCATCGGTCTCGGACTCGTCACTGCCTGCCGGCCTGCCATGGACCCCGGGGCGCTTGCGACCCCTCGGGACGGCCGCGCCGTGCTAGCGCGAATGCACGACCGGTATGCCGGCTCGTGGTACCGGACGCTGACCTTCGTGCAGAAGACCACGCAGCACCGTCCCGACGGGACGGAGCAGGTGTCGACCTGGTACGAGGCCCAGAGCGGCCCGCGGCTGCGCATCGACATGGGCAGCCCCGCGCTGGGCAATGGCGCGCTCTATACGGCAGACTCGCTCTACGTGGTCCGCGGCGGCAAGGTGGCGCGCGCGATCGCGGACGGAAACCCGTTCCTTCCCCTCATCTCCGGCGTGTATCTCCAGCCGCTCGACGTCACCATCGCGCAGCTGGCGCCCTACAAGGTGAACCTGGGCGCCGTTCACGCGCGCGACTGGGAAGGTCGCCGGACCTTCGTGATCGGCGCGGCGTCGCCATCCGATACCACCTCGCCGCAGGTATGGGTCGACGCCGATCGCCTCATCGTGATGCGGTTCCTGATGCGTCTGTTCCCCGGGGCCGGCGGCCGGAACCAGGACGTCCGCCTCGAGAACAACGTCGAGGTGGGCGGCGGCTGGCTCGCCACGCGGATCCGCATGCTCGACCAGGGCGTGCCGCTCCAGACGGAGGACTACTCGGACTGGCGCACCGGCATGGACCTGCCGGCGTCGTTCTTCCAGGCCGAGCGGTGGACGCAGGATCCGCACTGGGCACGAGTGCCATAAGAGCCGTTCCGGCGGCCTCGCTTCCCGATGTCGATGTCGCGCCGGCTCATCCGACGTGTCGGTAGAACCGACGATCCGGCAGGTTCCTGCCGGGCCGTCCCGCTCCCAACCCCGAATCGAGAAGGAGATCCACATGCCACATCCGTCCAGCCATTTTCAGCGCAGGATCAGCGTCGCGCTCTGGATCGTCCAGGGGCTGCTCGCCGCGCTCTTCCTGTTCGCCGGGGGAATGAAGCTGGTCATGCCGATCGCGGCGTTGACCGCGCAGACGCCGCTGCCCGGCCTGTTCATCCGGTTCATCGGCGTGCTCGAGGTGCTCGGCGCCCTTGGCCTTGTACTTCCGGGTCTGCTCCGCCTGCGGCCGAGCCTCACGCCGCTCGCCGCGGCCGGATTGGTGATCGTCATGGCCGGCGCAGTGGGAGCCACCCTCGTCACCGGTCCCGCTGCGACGGCGCTGGTGCCGGTCGCCGTCGGCATCTTCCTGACGGTCGTGGCGTACGGCCGCTGGTGGCTCGCGGCCCTGGCCGCCACGGAGCGGCCGACGGTGCTGCGGCGGGCAGCGTAGCCGAAACTACGTGCCAACGCGATGCGGAGTGATGCCAGGCATTCTCTCTTTCTTGCAAGGTCCACGCAGCCGTACGAGTCGGTCACGATCGTTTCGACTAGTCATGCCTGAAGGGATTGCCCGAGACCACTACACTCGCTCGCCATCCCGCCGGCCCTGACGTCCTGACACAGCCGTGTGCGGCTGCCGACGCGACTGGAAACCTTGACCTGTGCGCGAGGATTGCATCAATACGATCGGAGATCCGCGCGGCCGCGAGGGACGCGCTCGAATGCAATCAGGAACGAGGAACATCATGAGTGAGCTGAACAGTGCGACGAGCTCGGCCGTCGCGGCGGGGAAGCAAACCGAGGTCGCCGTGCTGGCCGGCGGTTGCTTCTGGGGCGTGGAAGAGATCCTGCGGGCCGTGCCCGGCGTGCTCGACACGGACGTGGGCTACACAGGGGGGTGGCTGGAGAATCCCACCTATCACGACACGCACGACAGCAAGTCAGGGCACGCGGAAGCGATTCGCGTCGTATTCGATCCGACCGTGTTGAGCTATGAGGACCTGCTGGCACAGTGGTTCTTCAAGCTGCACGATCCCACCACGCTGAATCGCCAGGGCAACGACATCGGGACGCAATACCGGTCGGCGATCTTTCCCCAGTCGACGGAGCAGCGGGAGACGGCGGAGCGCGTGAAGGCGCGCGTCGACGCGGCCGGCAAGTGGAAGCGGCCGATCACGACGTCCATCGAGCCGGCCGGGACCTGGTACAGCGCTGAGAAGTACCACCAGGATTACCTCCGGAAGAATCCCGGCGGATATACCTGTCACTTCATGCGCGAGTAGCGGAGCGTACCGACCTTCGCGCCGCAGCGCGTGACGGTCACGGCGTGCGCCGGGGGGGCGACTGCCAGAGGACGCTCGAGATCATCCACTGTCCGTCATACTTGCCGAGCAGCAGATAATCCGTGCCCCACCACGCGGTGACTTTCACCGCTGCCGTCCGATCCTGCGTGTCGAGCAGCTTGACGTCCTTCGGCGCGGTGGCCGGCGTCTTCCGGCCGGCGGCTTTCATGCGCGCCGTGTACGCGTGGAACTCGGGCCAGGTCATCCGCTCGCCCTGATAGCGGGTCGAGTCGCGCGGAAGCCAGAAGCCATACTTGTAGACGTCCGGGCGGATGCTGCGGACGTGTCGCGTGGAGTCGCCCTCATAGAATCCCTCGAGGTAGTCGAGCGCCGCGTTACGAATGGCGGCACTGTCCGCGGAGGATTGCGCCTGGCTCGGCCGCGCTCCGACGAGCACGACCAACGTCAGCAATACGAGGACAGGACGAGGCATGACGACCCCGGCAAGAGTGAGATGTGCGCTATCGGACCGCGCGGCGGGGAACGAGGTTTGGGCATCCCGTTCTCACCGCCGCTCGAATGGGCACACCAACGAAGAGGTCCTCATGCTCACGATCGTTCGCTTCCCATTGTTCGCGGCGCTGACGCTGTCCCTGGCAGCGGCTGGTGCGCAGGCCCCGGCGAGTACGAGCGGCCCTCGGGTGGCGACCGCCAACGGCGTTCTGGCCGGCACCACGCTACCGAGCGGCGTGCGCATCTTCAAGGGCGTTCCCTTCGCCGCGCCGCCGACCCGCGACCTGCGGTGGAAGCCTCCGCAGCCGGTGCGCAACTGGGACGGGGTCCGCAGCGCCGACCGATTTGCCGCGCAGTGCATGCAAGGGCGCATCTTCGGCGACATGGTATTCCGCAACGACGGTGTGAGCGAGGACTGCCTCTACCTCAACGTGTGGACTCCGTCGACGCCGCCGCGTGAAGGGCTGCCGGTGCTCGTGTACTTCTTCGGCGGCGGCTTCCGGGCCGGCGACGGCTCGGAGTTTCGGTACGATGGCGAGAGCATGGCGCGTCGCGGCATCATCGTCGTCACGACGAGCTATCGCCTCGGAGTGTTCGGCTTTTTCGCGCACCCGGAGCTGACGCGCGAGTCGGCGCAGCATGCGTCGGGCAACTATGCCTTGATGGATCAGACCGCCGCACTGCGATGGGTGAAGGCGAACATCGCGCGGTTCGGCGGCGATCCGCGGCGAGTCACGATCGCCGGGGAGTCGGCCGGCTCGTTTGCCGTCAGTGCGCAGATGGCATCGCCGCTGGCGAACGACCTGTTCGCCGGCGCGATCGGCGAGAGCGGCTCGCTGCTGTCGGCTCGTCGCGGTACGCCGACGCTCGCCGAGTCCGAGGAGCACGGTGTGAAGTTCGGCGCGGCGATCGGAGCGCGCTCACTGGCCGCGCTCCGCGGCCTGTCGGCGATCGAGCTGCTCGACGCATCGGCCAGGCCCGACGCGGTCGGCTTCGGGCCCGACGTGGACGGGTATTTCTTCCCACAGTCGCCCGGAGCGATCTATGCCGCGGGAGCGCAGGCACACGTCCCGCTGCTCGCCGGATGGAACTCCGAGGAGTCCGGCCCGCGTGGGGTGCTCCAGGAAACGCCGACGCCCGACAACGTGGCCAGGCTGTTGAGCACCACCTTCGGCGCGCAGGCCGAACAGGCAGCACGCGTGTATCCGGCGTCGAACGCTGAGGAGGCGCTGCAGGCCGCTACCGACCTCGCGAGCGATCGGTTCATCGCGTACTCCACGTGGAAATGGCTGGAGGAGCACGGCCGCACGAGCGGCAAGCCGGTGTATCGCTATCTCTTCAGTCGCCCACGCCCGCCGGTGATCAACGCGACCGCGGGCTCCTCGGCGCCGCGCGGTGCGGTGCACTCCGCCGAGATCGAGTACGCGATGGGCAATCTCCCCACGAACAAGGTGTTCGCGTGGACACCGGACGATTACACGGTCTCCGCGACGATGCAGGGCTACTTCGCGAACTTTATCAAGACCGGACAGCCAAATGGTCCGGGGCTACCGAATTGGCCGATCGGCACGGTTGGTTCGGACAGCCGCGTGATGCGGATGCGCATCGACGTCACGCCACGTGCGGAACCGGAGCCGAGGCCGCGGTATCTCTTTCTCGACCAGTTCTATTCGCGGGCGGCGCAGTGACCGGGTCGCTGGCCGCCCGCGAGGTCACCGGTTCAGCCAGTAGGACATCTTCACCAGGAAGGTGTTCGCCGGGTGAAGACGGAGCAGGTCGCGGACGTCGCCCTGGAAACTTTCGGCGCCGGGCGCGGAGTTGAATCCCTGCCGCCCCTGGTTCCAGACGACGAACAGTGACGAGCCGGGTGAGTACTCCCAGCGGAACACGAGATTCGACTGGAGCTGCTTGTAGTTGAATCCACCTGGATCGGCGGTGACGCTGGGATCGTCGTACGGTGCATACCTGTCATCGTACGCCGAGGCGCGCGGCGTGGCGGACAGCTGGCGCACGTTGCTGTAGGTGCCTTTCGACACGAAGGGCTGCAAATATCCTTGCAGCGTCACACTCGGCGTGAAGGTGTAGTTGAGGCGGATCGTGGCCGAAGTCGTGGTCTGGTCGAGATGCGCGAAGGTGTAGTGGGAAGCATCCTGCGCATCGGTGTACCGGCCGTACCACTGATTGTCGGCGATGTTGTGCGACCAATTGAACGAGAGCGACGAGCTGAATCGGCCGAGCGCCTTGTAGTCGAAGCCCGGGCTCACATTCCACGAGGAGTTTCGGCCGGCGTCGCCGCGAAAATAGTTGACCGACAGGTTCGGCACGAGCGCGCGGCGATCGTTTCCATTGATGAACAGCCAGGGGGCGAGGTAACTGTCCTGGCGTATGGCCGGCCCGCCGCGCGCCCCGCGATCGTCGTAGGTGGTGCCCAGCTGGCCGATGGTCCCGCCCATGTGCCAACCCCAGTTGTTCCTGAACGTGATGTGCATGTTGGTGTTGTACGCTGCTTCGAGCGGCAGGCCGGCGGCGGTCCAGTACTGCCACCAGTTGTTGTTCCACTGGAAGCGATTGTAGTACTTCCGCTCGTTGCGGTCGAAGAAGCCTACCCACGTGCTCCACGACTGCTGGTCCGCGCGTCGCAGATAGCCGAGATCGTTGATCTCGAATCCTGGTGAGCGACGTTGATACGCGGACTCGAACATGAGGTGCTTGCCACCCACCTTCCCGAACTTGAGCTCCTCGGCGTCGCCGCCGAGCGACGTGCGGCTGGAGTCGAGCAGCAGGCCGGCGTCCGGGCGCTGATAGTAGTGCACCGCGTCGGTCTGCCGGGCCAGGATCGCGTCGCGGCTTCCCTGTACGCGACTGCCGTCGAGCGAGCCGGAGATCTCGTAGTTGTTGCCGAGGAGGCGGTGCCGGAAATCCACGGCGCCAACGTACGCGCTGCTGGCGAGATACGGCGCGGACCACGCATCGGTGCGCCGATTCACGGCGCTGAGCATCGCGCCAACGCCGCTGTTTCCCTGCCGCAGGTCCTGGCTCGCCCGCACGACGGCGAAATTGGCGGCTGGCTCGTACGTCGTATCGCCCGGACTGGCTTCGCGTTGGGTCGCCGCGTCCAGCACGCCGATCGTGAGGCCGCTGGGGAATCGGCCGATGAGCTTCGCCGCGCCGAGGATCGGCGTGGGCTGCAGGGGCAGCGTGTCGCCGTAGGTGCCGGCCAGCTCCGGCGTGCGGCCGATGCGGCGGCTGTAGTAGAGGCCTTCACTGTTACAGTTCACGGCGCTGCAGTTCACGTCGAAGCGGAAGAGGCCCCGGCCGGCGACGAAGAATGGTCGTCGCTCGTCGAAGAACGACTCGTACGCCGAGAGGTTCAGGACTGCGGGGTCCGCCTCGACCTGCCCGAAGTCCGGATTGACGGTGGCGTCGAGCGTCAGGTTCGACGCGACACGGTACTTGAGATCGCCGCCGACGGTGACGCTCGACCGCTGCGTGAAGGCGTTGTTGACGATCGTCGACGCGTTCTTGGTCACGACGTACGGCATCGCCTCGATCCGGCGCGGCGTCTCCAGATCGGCGAGGCCGGTCAACGCGCCGAACTGGGAGACCATGCCGGTCTTCGCCTGACTGAACATCGGCCAGCTGACGCGTTCCGCGTAGCGGTAGATGTCCCGGTCGATCGTGAAGCCGAAGGTGTGCAACGAGTCGGTGCCGTAGCGCATCTGGGAGAGCGGAATCCGGAACTCGGCCGTCCAGCCCAACGAGTCGATCCGCGTCGCGACGTCCCAGACCGCGTCCCACGCCCCGTCCTCGTTGCCGTCGTCGTAGATCGCCTGATCGATCTTGACGCCGGCCGCGTTGACGCCGAACTCGTAACCGGTGCGCCGGTCGTGGTACGAGTCGACGAAGATCCAGATCATGTCGGAGGGCGTGAACGTGTCGCGGCGCTCGAGCAGCTTGATGATGCTGTCCGGATGCGGATCGAAGGCGCGGACGAACACGTAGAGGTTCGCGGCGTCGTAAGCCACCCGCGCTTCCGTGCGAAAGCGGGGGGTCTTTCCCTCGGTCGGCTGCCACTGCTTGAATCCCGAGATGACGGGGACGGACCGCCAGAATGGATCGTCGTCGCGGCCGTCGACGACGAGCGGCGCCGGAGTCCGCACCGCGACCGCACCGCTGTCCGTGGGGGAGAGCACGGGAAGGGCAGCGGGTTTGGATGGTTCGGTGCGGGTGCCAGCCTGTTGCGGGAGCTGAAAACTCAGGGCGAGCCCCAGAAGCGCTGCAACGCCAACCATGCGAGGTCCGATTGAGAAGGTGTCCGTGACTGCGTCCTCGCAGTTGGATACCCTACCGGGCCGATTGGTTGGAAGGTTTCAGGCTGGGCGCTGCTCCGACGCCGGGGCCACGGACGGCAGCGAGAGGGTGAACTGGGAGCCTTTGCCGACCGTGCTCTCAACCTCGAGCTTGCCTCCCATCCCGTGCGCCAGGTCGCTGCTGATCGCGAGGCCGAGGCCCGCCCCCTCGTGTGGGCTGGTGAGGGAGCGACCCACCTGGACGAAGGGCTGAAAGATCGAGCTCAGACTCTCGGCAGGGATGCCGATGCCGGTGTCCGTGACCCTCAGGAGCACGAACGCTCCCTCTCCGCTACAGGAAATGCTGATGCAGCCACCGGAGGAGGTGAACTTGACCGCGTTGGAGAGCAGGTTGAGCAGGATCTGTTCGACCTTGGCTCGGTCGGCCGATGCGGTCTGGTCGGCGCCATGCCATCGCTCCATGCGGATCTGCTTGGCGAGCGCCTGCGGTTCGACCATCGGGGCGACGCGGTCCATGACGGCACACAGCGAAACGTTCTCGATGTCGTAGCTCAACTGCCCGGCCTCGATGCGCGAGAAGTTGAGGATGTCGTTGATGATCGCGAGCAGGTGCTGTTGACTGCTCCGGATGCGATGGACGTACGCCGCGTGCTGCGGACTGACCTCGCCCCCCACGCCGGCGAGCAGGAGGTCCGCGTAGCCGGCGATGGCATTGAGCGGAGTGCGCAGCTCGTGGCTCATGGCCGCGAGGAAGGTCGCCTTGGTGCGATTCGCCTCCTCCGAGACCGCGATGCGCCGCGCGTTCTCCACCTCTCGTTCGGCGGCGATCTTTCGCTCGGTGAGATCCCGCGTGACCTTCGCGAACCCCACGAGCGTTCCACTCTTGTCGCGCAGCGCCGTGATGACGACATTCGCCCAGAACTGCGTGCCGTCTTTTCGGACCCGCCACCCCTCCTCCTCGAAGCGTCCCTCCTCGGTGGCGATCTCCAGCTCACGCGGCGGCTTCCATCGATCAGCCTCCGGGTAGAAGACGGAGAAGTGCTGGCCGATGATCTCGTGGGCCTTGTAGCCCTTGAACCGTTCGGCGCCCGCATTCCAGCTGAGGCCGTGGCCGGTGCTGTCGAGCGCAAAGATGGCGTAGTCGCGTACGCTCTCGACGAGCAAGCGGTACAGATCAATACCGCCTTCCACTTCGCTCATCGGAGCATCTCGTGGCCATCTCGGTAGAGTGTTGCCGCCCAGACCACACCGCCCCATGTAAAGTCGCTGCGCGCCGCAGTCGGACGCAACTGAGTTGCCGTGTCGCGGAATCCAGTTCGCGTTCTCGGCGCGAGTCGGCCCGTGGCTGGAGCGGCTCCAGACCGTGTGCGCTGAATCACTCGGCTCGAGGGTGCACGACGCCGAAATAGAACAGTTGCGGCGCGATCGTGTGGCCGGCCGCATCGCGTCCCTGTACTCGCGCCCGATACAGGCCACCGTGGATCGGGCGTCCCGCTCCGGTGCGAAGGTCCCACTCGAGCACACCGGCGCTGTTGATGGGCAGCGCTCGCAGGAGGGAGCCGTCGGGCTCGAAGATCTGCAGCAACCCCTTCGGCGGCACGTTGGTGAACACCACGTGCGCACCGCCGGCACCGTTCGCAGGGGGAGGGGGAGCGGTGACCTGCACGGCGCGCGGATCCGTCACGCTCCGTGGCAATGGTTGCAGTGGAGAGGCGAGCTCACGCACGCTGGTGACCTCCTGCTCGGTGGCGCGGACCTCGAGC
>JALYXJ010000499.1 GCA_030947165.1 Gemmatimonadota bacterium | reverse complement strand
CCGGGCATCACGGCGCGGGCAGGGTCTGGATGAAGCCGGCCGCACCGGGTGCCGGTGTGATCGCCGGCGGCGCGGTTCGCGCGGTCATGGAGTGCGTCGGCATAAGCGATATCCTGACCAAGAGCCTCGGCTCGACGAACCCGCATAACATGGTGCGTGCGGCAATGGATGGTCTCGCCCAGCTCACGACGGTGGATCAGATCGCGCGCGAGCGCGGTGTGGAGCCGGCGAAGCTCGGCTACCGGTCGCGCGCCAGGTCGAAGGAGGTTGTGTAAATGCCGCGTACATTCGTGTGGCACCCCGGCAAGGGGCCCAAGACGACCGGCAAGAACGAGCTGACCACGGGCAAGGTGCGGATCAAGCAGGTCCGCAGCGGCATCGGGCACTCGTGGCGGATGAATCGCACGCTCGAGGCGATCGGTCTCAAGCACCACCAGGACGAGGTGATCAAGCAGGATTCCCCCGCCCTTCGTGGACAACTCAAGCAGGTGCGCCACCTCATTGAGGTGGTGCTCGTCGAGGAGTAAGACAGTGGCGACGGAAAAGCTCGGCCTCCATAACCTCTCTCCCGCCCCCGGCTCGAACCGGGACCGGAAGCGCCTCGGGCGCGGCCCGGGCTCCGGGACGGGAAAGACCTCTGGTAAGGGCCACAAGGGTATCAAGGCGCGGTCGGGGCATCACGGCCCCGGCGGCAGCAAGCCGCAGTTTGAAGGCGGCCAGATGCCGCTCACGCGCCGGCTGCCGAAGCGCGGCTTCACGAATCCGTTCCGCCAGGAAGCGAACGTCATCCGTCTCGATCAGCTGGCGCTGCTCGGCGGCGAGGTGACGCCCGACTCCCTGCGCGCGGCCGGGCTGGTGAAGCGTCGCGGACCGGTGAAAGTGTTGGCGAACGGCGAGATCACGCAGGCGGTCACCGTGCGCGGCCTCAAGGTCAGCGCGTCGGCCCGCGAGGCGATCGTCGCCGCCGGCGGCAAGGTCGAGGAGTAACGCCGCACCTTCAGGAGTACTCTCCATGGCTCAACCCAACGCCGCCAACGCGGTCAAGAACGTCTTCAACACGCCGGAGCTGAAGGACAAGATCCTCTTCACGCTCCTATGCCTGTTGGTCTACCGGATCGGCGCGCACATCACGGCGCCGGGCGTCGACGTCGTCGCGCTCACGGACTTCTTCCGGAATCAGTCGCAGCAGAACGGGGGCGGTCTCCTCGGGCTCTATGACCTGTTCACCGGCGGCCAGCTGTCGCGCGCGACGGTGTTCGCGCTCGGCATCATGCCGTACATCTCGGCAAGCATCTTCGTCCAGATCGCGGGCGCGGTGGTGCCGCAGGTGGAGAAGATGCAGAAGGACGAGGAAGGGCGGAAACGGATCAACCAGTGGACCCGCTACGGCACGGTCCTCATGGCGGCCGTGGAAGCGTGGGGCTTCGCGCTGTTCACCGAGTCGCTCCAGGGCGCGGTGGGCACGCCGGGGTTCGGCTTCCGGCTCCAGATGGCGTTCTTCCTCGTCACCGGCGCGCTCTTCGTGATGTGGCTCGGTGAGCAGATCACCGAGCGCGGACTCGGCAACGGAGCGTCGCTGATCATCTTCTTCTCGATCGTCGAGCGCATCTGGCCCGGCATCGGGACGACGTTCCGCTTCGTCCAGACCGGCGCGATCGGCACCTTCTCGCTGCTCGTGTTGGGCGCGCTCATGGTCGCCGTCGTGGCCGGCGTGGTGGCCATCACGATGGCGGCGCGACGCATCCTCATCCAGATCCCGCAGCGCACCATGGCGCGGGGCCGAATGCGCGAGGCGGCACGCAGCTTCATCCCGCTCCGCATCAACACCGCGGGGGTGATGCCGATCGTGTTCGCACAGTCCATCATCGTCGTGCCGGGCGCGCTCGCGCAGTTCTCGCACAACGCCACTGCGCAGCGGCTCGCCGAGCTGTTCTCGCCGGGTAGCACCTGGTACCTGATCCTGATGGCCATCCTCATCCTGTTCTTCACGTACTTCTACACGTCGATCATCTTCAACCCGATCGACCTGTCGGAGAACCTGAAGAAGCAGGGCGGGTTCATCCCCGGCGTGAAGCCGGGCGCGCGCACGGCGGAGTACATCGACCAGGTGGTCACGCGGATCACGCTGCCGGGCGCGGTCTTTCTCACGGCCATCGCGCTACTTCCGGTCCTGATCGGGCGGGCGGTGAACGCACCATTCGTCTTTGGCGGCACGTCGCTGCTGATCGTGGTCGGCGTGGCGCTCGACACTCTCGCGCAGGTGCAGCAGCACCTGCTGCTGCGGAAGTACGACGGCTTCATGAAGAAGGGCCGGCTGAAGGTTCGCGGCAGCCAGTCGGCGACGAGCGGATTCTAGAGGGCGCGGCGGCTCCGACGAGCTGCCGCCCCCGCACCATCTCTCCCATGATCATCGTTCTCTTCGGGAAGCCCGGAGCTGGGAAGGGAACGCAAGCGCCGCTGCTCGCAGCGGCGCTTGGCGTTCCCACCCTCGCCACGGGCGACGAGCTCCGGGCCGCGATCCGCAATGACACCCCGCTCGGGCGCGAGGCCAAGGGCTACATGGACCGCGGCGACCTCGTCCCCGACTCGGTCATCCTCGGCATCATCAAGCAGGCGCTGAGCGAGCCGCGCACCGCCAAAGGCGTCGTGCTCGACGGCGTGGTGCGCACGGTACCGCAGGCGGACGGGCTCGCCAAAGCCGTCACGGAGCTCGGCAAGCAGGTGGACGCCGTGCTCGTGTTCGACATCGACGACGACGAGATCGTGCGTCGGCTGGCCAGCCGCACGGTGTGCGAAAAGTGTCAGACCCCGTACATGGGTCGCCAGCCGGGCACGACCTGCGACAAGTGCGGCGGGAAGCTCGTGCGCCGGAAGGACGACGAGCCCGAGGCGATCCGCAACCGCCTGGCCGTGTACCAGAAACAGACGGCGCCCGTGCTCGACTGGTACAAGAAGAACGGCACGAAGGTCGCCACGATCGATGCCGTGGGCGATGTCAAGGACGTCACGAAGCGCGCGCTCAGCGCGCTCGGGGCGTGACCCTCTGAACCAGACGCACGTGATCCAGCTGAAGAGCCAACGCGAGATCGAGCTCATGGCCGAGGGCGGGAAGATCCTCGCGGCCACGGTCCGCATGCTCCGCCGCGAGGTCCGCGCCGGCGTCTCCACACTCGATCTCGACGCGATCGCCGAGGAGTTCATCCGGAGCCACCCGGGGGCGACGCCGGCGTTCAAGGGACTCTACGGCTTTCCCGGCACGCTCTGCACGTCGATCAACCAGGAGATCGTGCACGGCATTCCCTCGCGGAAGCGCGTGCTCAAGGACGGCGACGTGATCTCGATCGACGTCGGCGTCGGCTATCAGGGCTACTTCACCGACTCCGCCACCACCGTCCCGGTGGGCACGGTCGACGCCGAGACGACGCGGCTGCTCGAGGTGACGGAGCGGTCGCTCGCGGCGGGGATCGCCGCGGCCGTGCCGGGCAACCACCTGGGCGACATCGGGGCCGCGGTGCAGAAGATCGTGGAATCGGCCGGCTTCAGCGTGGTGCGCGACCTGGTGGGCCACGGCATCGGCGTGGAATTTCACGAGGAGCCGCAGGTGCCCAACTACGGCAAGCCAAAGCGCGGCCTCAAGCTCGTGCCCGGCCTCACGCTCGCGATCGAGCCGATGGTGAACGTCGGTAGCGCGCAGACGCGCACCCTTCCCGACAAGTGGACGATCGTGACGGTGGACGGCTCGCGCTCGGCACACTTCGAGCACACGGTGGCGATCACCGAGCAGGGGAACCGGGTGCTCACCGCGGCGTGAACGGCGACGGCCTCGGGAGCGGATAGCAGTTGCCGACGCGATGATTCCACCCGGCGTACACGAGTACTTCGTACGAGGTACTACATACTTTCTACGGCGTATTCGGCGCCGAGCGGCGCTCGTGGAGTCCGCCGAATAGCGGGTAGAGAGTACGTAGTACCACGTACCGAAGTACCGACGTAGGCCGGGAAATCCTTCACTCTGGCAGACGACCGTCCTCCGCGGCTCACCGCCCCAACGGTTGCACCGCGCGATACGTTCTGAGTGCAGACAGTGTCTGTCCCCACCCGAGGAACCCAATGAAGTCTCCCACCATCGCCCTTCGGCTGCCGATCGCCTTCGCGGTCGCCGGCGCGCTGGCGTTGCAAGCGCCGTCGGCGCGTGCCCAGACGCACATCACCTCGCCGAAGGAGCAGTTCGGCTTCAACATCGGCGACGACTACAAGCTCGCGAACTACACCCAGTTCGAGCAGTACTGGCGCAGGCTGGCCACGCAGTCGAACCGGATGAAGCTCGTGGAGATCGGCAAGACGGCCGAGGGACGCCCGCAGCTCATGGCCATCATCTCCACGCCCCAGAATCTCGCGAAGCTGAACCGGTACAAGGAGATCGCGCAGAAGCTCGCCCGCGCCGACGGCGTCAGCGAA
>JALYXJ010000489.1 GCA_030947165.1 Gemmatimonadota bacterium | reverse complement strand
CACCGCGGTCAGCTTAAAACTCGTCGCTGTACCGCCGCACCCTCCGTGGTCCCGATCGTGGCATGTGTGACACCCCAACATTGTTAGGTGGAAGTGTCTACAAAAGCGGTGCAAGTACCCTTGTCAGCTTCAGCGTTCGTTAGCCGGATCGTCGAGAGCCCGACGCGAGCGACTTCCTCCAAAGCAGCTGCACTTCCTCGGGGAGATCGGGATAGGCGTCGGGACGCACGGACTCCAGCGAGAAGCCGTAGCGGAGATAGAATCGGCAGGCGGGCACGTTGATCTGCTGGGTCTCAACCCGTAACTGCGAAGCGCCGCGATCCACCGCGCGTCGTTCGGCGGCGTGAAGCAATGCCGCCCCGACACCGCGGCGCCGCTCGTCTGGTGCGACTCGCAGGTCCCAAAGCAGGGCATGGGCCGCCGGCTCTCGAAGCAGATCGAGCTGCGAATCGTTCACGACGAGCACGGCGCCTCCAACGCGTCGATGCTGAACATAGGCTGCGAGGACGACCCAGGCCGCGATATCGAATCGCACCGCCCAGGCAGTGGGATGGTGGTCAGCGTACGCGTCGTAATCCTTTTGATACGGGGCCGCAATCGGCGTCGGCGCCGCGTCTTGGCCACAGCGGAGTCGTTCGATCGCTGCGCCGTCAAAGACTTCCCGCACCAGAAACGCGATTGGCACGCGGGCGTAGTCGGCGAGCTGCTCCGGACTCTCTTCCAGGATCTGTACGTGCATCGGCAGACGGATTCCGGCTAGCGCACCAGTTCACGCGGCCCCGCGTCTCTTCGACGCACGATCATCCAACTGAGCGTGACGAGTATGAGCAGAGTCGGGATCAGTCCAACCATGACCACGGTGAGATATCGTGCGTTCCGGCGCGTCTGCTCGCCAAGAGCGGCGACGACTGCCGGATCCGGCCGGCCCGACGGAACGTGCACCAGCGGAAAGAGGGTATCACCGCTCGCCGTCACCGAGTAGGTCCGCGCTGCCCGGGCATCCGCACGTTGTTTCGCCAGCGAAAGCGAGTCCGCGAGATCGCCAGCCCGCCAGCGGGCGTCTTGTTCGGCACCGACGCGAATCAGCTCGCCGCTATTGGCGATCAGGTGTCGCGCGAGGAGCACCGGAGTCAGGATGAGCAGTGCTTGGAGGGCGAGACCGCCCGCCCACAGCATCAGGATGCGCCTCGTGGACCACGATGCGAGAACCATGTCCGCCCCAAATGACAGTTGTGCGCCGCTGGTCGCGTCATCCACCCAGGATCCACTGGATCGCGACGATGCGTCCTCGCGGAAGCACCCGCACGCCCGCTTGGGGGGCATCGGTCGCCATCCAGTTTCTCGGGCTCACCCACACCACCGTCGTGTCGCCGCGCACCTGCACACTATCAACACCAACTTCGTGCCGCCACTGGTGCCGCGCCGTGTCCTGGGCCGCAGTGAGCGCCAGCGTGCGGTCCTCGGTCGGCACACGGGCCTGGGACCGGCACCCGAGGGCGAGAGTGAGACCGAGCAGGATCGCGACACGTTGCATGGTGGCCAAAAAAGGTGTGGGGTAGCACTACGCCTTGCGTACCGGGTAGCGTAGGTGGGTCACGCCGACGCCCGGGATCACCGTCGGGTTGCCAAGGACCGCCGGCGTACCGGCGAGGTGGTCGAAAAGTCGAACGCCAGAGCCAAGAAAAACCGCCGCGATGTCGATGGAGATTTCGTCGAGGAGCTCGGCATTCAGCAACTGCTGGATGGTGTCCGCGCCGTGAACCCCGACGGACTTCCCGGCCGCGGCGGCTTTGGCTTGCTTCACGGCGCTTTCGATGCCGTCGGTCACGAAGTGGACGGTCGAGTTGGGTCGGGGCCAGCCATCAGGGACCTGATGCGTCAGCACGAAGGCAGGGCCCCACGCGTGATTGCCGCCCCAGCCGTGGGCGACCTCGAACGTGCGTCGACCAGTGAGCACGGCACCAAGTTCGGACCAGAGACCACGCAGGTGCTCGGCGCTCGGCCCCGACACCTTGGACGTCATGGGGTCCGACCCTCCGGTGTGGAATTCCACGTCCCCCGAGCTCATGTACCAGTCGAACACTTCGCCCACGCCGTCGTTGCGGTCGGCGACGTAGCCGTCGAGCGACATGGACATGATTGCGACAACGTTCGACATCGCGCTGTTCCTTTCGAGCGGTAGTGACTGCGTTCAGGGGATCGCTACGTTACTACGGAAGAGTACGACGAACATCGACACGGCGACGCAGCTGTCGCCAGGGCGATGATGGCGATGATTGTCGCAGACGCCGACACAATGCGGTTGGTCATGCTCTCAATGCGATCTTTCACCCCACCTCTCGCAACGTTGACGACGCCCGGAACGCCCAGAGGGCGAGCGCGCCGGCTATGACAACGGCGAGGGCCGAGACCCAGAGCGGCACGCTCACCGAGGCCACCTGTACTGGCCAGCGAAAGAGGAGTCGCACGAGTTGAACGATCGCCAACAGGCCGAAGAGAAGTCCTGAGACCTTTTCATAGGTGCGCATCGGAGCCTCCGAGGATGGACAACGACTCCTGCACGTCCGGCTAACGTCAGTTGCAACGATTCGTTCGGCGTGCCCTCACGGTTGACCGCGACGCGCAAGGAAGGTGTGATACTTGTGCATCGCGACGGCGTTGGCAGCGTGCGCGGCGGCGGTGGCCGATGGATGCCCCGCGAAGCTATGGTGCGCGAACAGTCCGAACATCGCGAAACTTCGTATTGTTCGAAAGTCGTAGTTCACCAACGAGGCTGTCACTGCGTACGCGAAACTGCCAGATGCCCTGTGGCATTGCGCAACTGAGCGGTCCATTTGGCGACGAGAAGCGGCAGGTGAGGACGCCCATCTCCTGTTCCTCACCGCGTACGATCTTTCGCGCGTCCACCGTCAGGCTGTCCGCGGCGTTCGTCTGCGCGATCCGATAGACGACGATCTCGTCGTTGCAGTTCGAGGGACGCACCAGGCACACCGAGGTGCCGCGCCAGGTGCCCACTGGGGTCGTCACCGCCGGCTGTCGAGATGGCGATTGAGCGCTCGCGCTGCGCGCGAGCAGGCTCGCGACAGCCAGGACCGTAAGCCGAATTCTCATAAGTCCCGTATACTCTAGTGTCCATGGGATGCACCCCGTCGACCATTCACTGAGGATGCCGCGTCGTCGAACTATGCAGCCTTCAAAGGCCCAGCGACCTTGTACGTACTGAGGATGACGCCGGACGGCGTTGCTTGCGTGCTGACGAGCTCGAGCGAGCGTGCCGGGGTTCCCTCCGCGAAGAAGCGCTTCCCCGTGCCCAACAGGACCGGAGAGACGATCAGCACAACTTCATCCGCAAGGCCGCGTTCGAGCACCGTCGATGTCAGCGTGGAGCTACCCGAGAGGACAAGGCCCGGGCCGTCCTGCGACTTGATGCGGCGAATGCCGTCGACGATGTCCGGTCCAACGCCCTCGAACGGGCCCCAATGAAGATTTTCCGGACGGTGAGTAGCGACATACTTCGTTGCCGCATTGATGCGGTCCCCCATCGGACTGCTCGGCGCCTCTGGCCAGAAGCCCGACCAGATATCGTAGGTGCGACGGCCAAGCAGCAGATCGAACCTCTCGCCATGCGCGGCCATGACCAAGTCCCGACCAGCGGGCGTCCGATAGGGCGCGCTCCAGTCGCTGTAGGGGAAAGCACCGCCATCCGCGGAGTGCTGGATCACGCCGTCCAGCGAGATGTGTTCGATGATCTTGAGCTTTCTCATTTCAGTCGATGCGGAGGAATTGGATTGCCTGTCGACAGGTAAACGCTGCAGCATCATCGCTGCTGCGGTGCCGTTGTATCGCGCCGTCAGCTTCGACTAGAACTTCACCTTCGCGATTTCCGGGTTCGGCGTGAACGCCTCACCGAAATCCTCGACGTCCATCAGCTTCCGGATCTCGACCACCGCCTCGCCGTTCGGAAAGACGTTCGGAGAGCGCTTCACCAACTCGATCGCTTCTTCCAGCGACTTCACCTGAATGATCGAGAAGCCCGCAACGAGCTCCTTCGTCTCGGTGAATGGACCATCGGTGACGATGCGCTTGTCGGCGCTGAACTTCACGCGTGCACCCTTCGAGGTCGGGCCGAGCCCCTCGGCGGCGAGAAGAATTCCTGCCTTCACAAGCTCTTCGTTATACTGCTGCATCGCGGCAAACTGTTCGGCGGTCGGCGGAGGGCCCGCTTCCGATTCCTTCTTCGCCATCCCCATGAGAATGAAACGCATCGTTCTCCCCTGAATTTGGTTCGTGTCGGTTGCCGCGCTCCTCGCGGCCACACCAACACGTCGAACGAGACCGGTCAAAATCGACACGAGCTGCGAGAAAGTCGCAATGGGCGCTGCGAAGCACGAAGCCGCTTCGCTGCCTGACGTCAGACCTCAGCGACCAGCGCGACTCAGCCATGCTCGCGAGGTAACCGCGAGCATGGCTGATGATCATCCCACCGGTGCTGATCGTGCCGCCGCCGACGGGCGTTGAGTCGGTGTTTCTTCGTCGACTCAGGGCTGGAAGCTGTACTGGCCGTCCCAATTCCAGGTCTTGGCCACGCCGACCAATCGCGTGACCTGGATCGTCGCGTTGAAGTGGGTGAACTTCCCTGTCCCGCCAGAGAACGTGATGACTGCGTGCGGAGGTGTGGCGGTCAGATCGAGAAAGACATGGCCGAACGCTCGGTTATTGCCCCGGCCCGGCGGATCCAGGTACAGATCACTGTCCAGCTTTCCCGCCGTAAGTGTTCCCGCGTAGACGACCCTCGAGCCGGCCGGCATTTGCTTGAGGTCTGAAGAGGCGATCGTGCAGAAGGAGCCGCGCAGTCCCGTGTACTCCGGGCACGCCTTCGTCATATGGAGCGTCCCGGTTCGCTCGGCCGCGAAAGACGATGGCGCTGTTTTGCTCCCGTCTGCCGTCGACGTAGCAAAGGTCGAAAGTTCCGTCGGTGACACTGTGGGTGGTTGGTTGTCACAGCCGGCGATGAAGGTGGTGGCGACGAACGCGGCTGCGCCCAGGCATCTGCGTCGAATCATGGGACCATCTTCTGGATGGGGGAGCGTGCTTCCGACGTTGTGTGGAAGCGGCACACCCAACGCCGAGCAAGAGAACGCGACGTTCGCGCATCCCGGCACGACGGTCAGTGCGGATCCAGGAGAGAAAAGCAGTTCGCCGAGTTTCACCCGACTTCTCCCGAGACAAAGGATGCTGCCTTGTCGTGGACGATCTCGGGATCGGGGTGCGCTGTGAGTGCGCGGCGAGGCGAGAAGGAGGGCCACCTTCGCCCTACTTGCATTGCGGCCGTGAAGCGTGCAACACGTTCTTAGCACACCCCAAAGGATTGCGCACTGCGCTCTGTGGCGGCGTTGGCCATTGGGATGTCACCGAGCCGACTTTTCGGGCCGCAGGTGTCACAACTCAATCGCGACGCGCGCTCGGCTCGCGCCACGGGCTCGTCGGACCGGCGATGAGCGCTCTTGAATCCCGACTCCCTGACTGATACTTTGCCACACAAAGAACTTGGCGCTAGATTGGAGGGCGAGGCTGAGGGGGTGCGCAGCGCCAAGCCAGGGTCGGAGGCGATCATGCGGAAGTGGCTGCGACGCATTCGCGGTGCAATCGGGATCGGCTTCACTTGGGCAGCCGCATGGTTCGTTGCGGGCCTGGTGCCCCGTTGGGTGTTTGGCTCCAATGCTGACGTTCCGTTCCCTCTCGTCTTCGGTGTACTCGGTTTCATTGCCGGGGTCACATTCTCCGGGCTCCTCGTGCTGACCGAGGGCCGTCGCCGGTTTGATCAGATCTCGCTTCCGCGCTTTGCTACGTGGGGGGCCATGGGCGGCCTTCTGCTCTCGGCCCTCTTCGCCAAGGCCGCGTCCCTTGGTTGGGGAGACGTGCTAGCGATCGCCCCCACGTTCGCTCTGGCTTCCGCGGTCTGCGCCTCAGGTTCGCTCGCTGTGGCCAGGCGAGCGGGAAGCCGACAATTGCCGGACCTCCGCCGGGATACTGCCGAAGCCGAACTCACCGACGATGAGCAGCAGAAACTGCCTTGAGGCGGCGACTATAATCGGCGCTGGCTCACATGCGAGGCCCGGCGGGCCCGCTGCTGCACCACCCCTGCGACAATACTGGCGCCAGTGCCGACGCCGCTCGCAAACAAGCCGACGATCTCCACGAGCCGCACATGATCCCGCATCGCAAGTGCTGACAGCCCAGCAGTGACTACGCTGAGGACCAGAGCAATCATGGACAGGCGCTCGCGCATCTGATGTTTGGTAGCAGGGTGTCCGCCTAACGCCTATCGTTCAGCTGCAAGCGAACAAATAATAAAACGGCGGCGCAGCCCGCCCTCAACAATCGCTGGTAGCTGCAACGATCGTTAGACAGCGCTGTGAACAATGCCGACCGCGTCTCTCAGTGAGAGCGACGCGTCATCTCGCCGAGCCGGAGAAACCACGCGGCATTGTTGTACAGGATGTCGCGCTTCTGTTGTGCCGTCAAAAAACGGAGCGGACTCGATCGCCTGGATTCCTCGACCGATGACCTCCGGCCATTCGATCTCGTCGGACAAGAACATCAGTCGACTCGAAAGTCCGGCGTCCACCAGCGCCCGTAGGTACCGGTAGAAGGCGGCGCGGGGGATGATCCATGTGATCGTCGAGAGGTCCGCGTACACGTGCGGGTACTGTGACATGAGCGCGATCGCGTCCTCGAGGAATGGATACCCCGCGTTCTCGAAGTAGAGTCGCATTTTAGGGTGGCGGCGCGTTCGAGTTGAAAATGTCGCGGTAGATGCGCCACGAGCCGTCTGGCTGGCGCAGAAAAATCGTGAGAAATTTTCCGTCGATCGCGATCGGTGCTCCCCCCGCCTTTGGAGTGAGCGTGGCCGCATACGTTCCTCGAGCAAATGCCCAATCCCCGCCAGTACGTACCTCCTCGGTGCGGATGCGCATGGCGAAGTGAAACCGGGCGAGAACGCTCCGCAGCTTCTCCCGAATGGCCGCCTTGCCGACGACGGGTGGTGCGTCCGGCGGCAGTTGTACTCCCTCCTCCACCCACAGCGTCGACCATGCATCCGCGTCGCCCGCGCCAAGGCTCGCGGCGTACTTCGCGAAGATGGCATCCACGGCTGGAGCGGCGTCTGGAGCGGGAGCCGGCGCGGACCGGCCACACCCTGTGACGAACAGCATCAGCATCACGCGGCTCACTGCCCTCGTTGTCATCCGTCTCATCGGCGACCCTCCAGGTGAGAGTTGGTCGATTGTGTCCACCTAACGCCCCAGCAAGCAGCGAGCGAGTCAAATAAGAAGCGCCTGCGGAGCAGGCGCTAGTCAGTAGATCGCTCGTCAGGTTCAGCGTTCGTTGGGCAGCGCGCGCCAAGCATTCTCCCTTCGCCGCTCAATCGCCGCATCGAAACCCTGAACGCCAATCGTCCAAGGGGCGATGAGCCGTGTGGACTCAAGCTTCCAACGGGCTCAATTGTCTTTGATCTGAGAAAACAATACTTAGGTCTTGACCTTAGTGTTGCTCGGTGATAGAATCTCTCCGTCAGATCGGGTCAACCCAACCAATCGACTGGTGTTGAAATGGTTCAATCCGCAGTCGCTGACGATGTTTTTTATGCCCTGTCCAATTCGACTCGGCGGAGAGTCCTGGAGCAACTGTCTGTGGGACCAGCCACAGTCAGCGAGCTGGCAGCACCGTTCGACATGAAACTCCCCTCGTTCGTGCAGCACCTCTCGGTGCTCGAACAGAGCCGGCTGGTGAAGTCGAAGAAGCGCGGGCGTGTGCGGACGTACGAGATCACACCCGAACGGTTCAAGGTCGTCGAAGACTGGCTCACCGCGCGTCGTCAGTTGTGGGAAGCTCGACTGGACCGGTTCGACCAATACGTCAAACGACTCAAGGAGAAGGAATCGGAATCATGAGCAAGCACTTCATCTTCAATCCGAAACTCGATTTCGCCATCGAACGGTTCATCGACGCTCCCACGCGGCTCGTCTGGGAAGCGTTGACGAAGCCCGAGCATCTCAAGGAGTGGTACATGCCCAAGCCTTGGGGGCGTGTGTCGCGAGCCGAGATGGACGTGCGCCCGGGCGGCATCATCAGCATCGACATCGCCGTGGCCGACGGTCCGGAGATTCCCAACCTCGGCTGTGTCCTGGAAGTCATTCCGATGGAACGACTTGTCTGGACGTCAATGTTGTTCCCCGGCTATCGTCCGGCTGTCTTTGACGACATTCCGATCACCGCCATCATGACGATGGAATCCGTGGGAACCGGCACTCGCTACGTCTTCACGGCGCTGCACCGGAATGAAGCGGACCTCGTAACAAACAAGGAATCGGGCTTTTACCAGGGCACCGAGATCGCTGTCGATCAGTTGGTGGCGCACGTGAACTCGATGAAATAGTTCACGGCGACTTGCGGCGGCGGCTCGTGTCGCGTTGCATTTCGCTGCCGCTTTCGCGGACCCCGCTTACCCGAAACCACCATCAGCGTAGGTTGGCGGGCGGCCGCCGTCGTCCGATATCACCTCGTTCACGAGGAGTCCACCGCCATGAAGATGCGTCCATTGCTGATCGCGGCGCTCGTCGTCGCGAGCGTCCGCCTGCCCGCGCAGTCCGGCCCGGCGCTGCCGCGCAGCGCGCCCGAACGGCAGGGAATCCCCTCGAGCGCGATCCTCTCGTTCGTGCAGGCCGCCGATTCCTCGATCGACGCGATGCACAGCGTCATGATCGTACGGCATGGCAAAGTCGTCGCCGAAGGATGGTGGGCGCCGTACGACGCACGCACCCCGCACATGCTGTACTCCCTGAGCAAGAGCTTCACCTCCACGGCCGTTGGGCTGGCGGTCGCGGAGGGCAAACTCTCGGTGAACGCACTGGTGCTCTCGTTCTTTCCAGCCGAGTCGCCGGCGACGCCCTCCGCCAACCTGCGCGCGCTTCGCGTGCGCGACCTCCTGCGCATGAGCACCGGACAGATCTCCGAGGCGCCGGTTGGATTCGTCGCCGACTCCACCCTGCCGCCCGGCACGTGGGTGCAGCGATTCCTCGCGCACCCGGTGCCGTACAAGCCCGGCACGCACTTCCTCTACAACTCGCCGGCGACGTACATGCTGTCGGCGATCGTGCAGAAGGCGACCGGACAGACGGTGCTCGACTACCTGCAGCCGCGCCTCTTCGACCCGCTCGGCATCGAGCGCCCGACGTGGGTGGCGAGCCCGGAGGGGATCAGCGCCGGCGCCTACGGACTGAACGCGCGCACCGAGGACATCGCGAAGCTGGGCCTGTTGTACCTGCGGCGCGGCGAGTGGAGCGGCACGCGCATCCTCCCTGCGGCGTGGGTGGACGAGGCGACCGCGCGCCAGACGTCGAACGGCTCCAATCCGGCCAGCGACTGGGACCAGGGATATGGCTACCAGTTCTGGCGCTCGCGCCACGGCTACCGCGGCGACGGCGCGTTCGGCCAGTACATGCTCGTGCTGCCCGAGCAGGACGCCGTCGTGGCGATCACGAGTGGCGTGCGCGACATGCAGGCGGTGATGAGCCTCGTGTGGGACCGGCTGCTCCCTGCGATGCGCGCCGAAGCGCTCCCCGACGACGACGCGGCCCGGCGTGCACTCCGGGCACGACTCGCGACGCTCGCGATGCGTCCCGCGGCCGGCCGCGCCGGCTCGCCGCTGGCCGCGAGCGTCTCGCACCGCTGGTACACGCTGCCCCCCAACGATCGCGGTCTCCAGGCCGTGGCGCTCGACCTGTCACCGCGCGCGATGGCGCTCCTGGCCCGGTCGGCGACGGGAGAGACGCGCACCCCGTTCGGCACCGGCGCCTGGGTGCGAAGCGAGACGGGCTTCACGAATGGGATGGAACGCTTCCTGGCCGTGCCGCGGCACGCCGCCGTGGCGGCGAGCGGCGGGTGGACGTCCGACAGCGTGTTCACGCTGAAGCTCGTGTCCGTCGGCACGCCCTTCTACTCGACGTTGACGTTCGGCTTCCACGGCGACCGCCTGACGCTCGACGGCGAGCATCACGTGTCGTTCGGGCCCACGGCGCTGCCGCGCCTCGAAGGCCGACTGGATGCGAGCCGCTAGACCGTCTGCCGCTCGCACTCAGTCGGGACGCGGGAAGAACAGGCTACGGCGCCTTGCTCGGCGCCGCCGCCGCACCCTGGTCGATGTCGTCCCGTGACACCGCCGTGATTTGGAAGTACGTCACCACATGATCCGGGACGCCGGCCCGACGTAGCACGCCGACGATGCTGTCCCGCACGCCTGCCGAGTAGACGCCGAGCTGATAGCATCGCCGCTGCCGCGTCGGAGCCGCGTAGACGAGCACGCCCGTTCGGTCGCCGACCAGGACGCCGCTCACACGCGCGCGATACGCCGAGTCTTCCGCCAGCGTCACGGTCCCTCGGCACGTCGCCTCGAGCGTCACGGAGTCGAAGGGAGCGAACGCGGTATCCGCAACCGCACTCGGTCGGTCCGCCGCGGAAGCGCTGGCGCCAGACGTCCTTTGCGGTGCGCGCTCCGAAGTACCGCACGCGAGCGCGGCAGCGAGGAGACCGAAGCGCCACGTCGAGCTCCGCGTCAATCGACTACGGCCCCTTACGCCCAAGAAACCGCACCGCAAGCCGCCCCTCCGCGTCGGGAATCGTATCCGTGATCGCGATGATGCGACGTGATTCCTTTCCGTAGATGATCCATCCCTTCGGCATGATCGGGCTGCGCATGAACGCGACCTCCTCGCCTTCGGGTGCCGTAGCGGGAGCCGGCGGCGCATGTCGAGCGCACGCGCTGCACAGCAGTGCGGCACTCACGAGCGCGATCCTGCGAAGACCTTCATCACGGTGCGAGAACTGGATCAGCATCGGACGATCCTCCAGAAGACGTTCAGGGTGTTGCGCTCGCGGGAGATCACGACACTCGCTCGCTGACCGCCCGCCTTCGGCGGGCACCCGGCTCCTGCGGGATGACAGATCAGCGCCGACTACCTCGGCGGCTCGTGCTCGTCAAACTGCCAGGTCACGAGCCCGTCGCCATTGGCGCCCGTCACGAGCAGCTCCGCACGACCTCCGGCGACGCGAAAGGTTACGACTCGCTGCGCACCGTCGGTCCCGCGATAGACCATCGGCGCGACGCGGGGGAGATCGAATGCGATGCCGCCAGGGAGTCCCATCTCCGCCGGCACGACGAGGTGGATGCCGCCGCGCGTTGCAATGACGCGTGCCTCGAGCAGCGTGCGGTGCCCGTGACTCTCGAACGCGACTCCCGTCGCACGCCAGATACTGAGCACGGTCTCCTGCTCGTCGAGCGTCTCGACGTCCACCGGCCCGTGCGACGCGGACGGCGCAGTGGTGAGCGTTCTGCGTGCCGGCGCGGGCGGCGCGACATACCTGGCCGAGCAGGTCCGGATGCGAGCGGTGTAACGGACGCACGTCGTCGCCCACTGTGCGCCCGCCGGAGCGGCAAGGGCCAGCGCAGCAGCCACGGTCAGAATCTCGAGTCGCATTGCGGATCTCCTTCGGTCGGCCAGATGCCGCCGCTACGCCTGATGATGCTCGCCTGACGCGCCGCCGGCGGTGTCGTGCGCATGATGCTTCTCGCGCACGTACCGCCCGAACACGCGATCGAGTGCGTTCTCGAGCGGCCTGCCCAATGTCAGCACGATGAGCGCCAGGCCGACGGCCAGCGCCGCGGCGTGCCAGTAGCCGGCCCCGCAGGCGATGCCGATCGTCGCCGCGAGCCAGATGACGGACGCGGTCGTGAGCCCGCGGATCGCCCGCGTCGAGCGCGTCTTGAGGATCGCGCCCGCGCCGAGAAACCCCACGCCGGCCACGATCCCCTGAATGGCGCGCGTCACCGCGCCCCGCTCGGCACCAATCCCGGTGCCGACGATCAGCTCGGCCGTGAGCACCGCCAGGGCTGCGCCGAGAGACACGAGCGCGTGCGTGCGCATCCCCGCCGCCTTGCCGCGAAGGTTGCGGTTGAGGCCGAGCACCGCGCCGAGCAGCACGGCGGCGACGAGACGGACGGCGATGTCGCTGAAGGGCACGCTGAAAGGTGACGTGCGGACCCGAGGCTCCGGAAGAGGTTGGAGCGATAAGCGATCAGCCCGGCAGCCAAGGCAGACGACGCCATAGGCTGTAAGCTGCTAAGGGATCAGCTTCTCGCTGATCGCGGGTGCGAAGGAGATCCCGATACTTGGCCACATAGGTGACAAACGGCGGAAACGCAGTCGTCGTTACCAGGCTGTCATCCCGACACTCGCTCGCTTCGCTCGCTCCTGCGGGATGACGGGCGTCCGCCGTTCCGTTACGAACCAGCCCAAGTATCGAGATCCGTTTCGCACCAGGAGATCAGCGAG
>JALYXJ010000437.1 GCA_030947165.1 Gemmatimonadota bacterium | reverse complement strand
GATGGGGCTCAGCGCGAAGGTGAAGAACGCCTCGCCGAGCAAGCCGTCGGCGCGGTCCATCTGGAAGCGCGCGTTCTCGGCGAACGTCGTGTGCGAGCTGTCATCCCAATCGAACATCGGCTCGATGTCGGGCCAGATCTCGGACCACACGGCGCGGCCCGACTGTCCCAGTGCGGAAGGATGCTTCACGCCGAGCACGCCGCGGTAGCCGTCGTTGTAGACGAGCGTCAGCGAGGGCCCGCACCACAGCAGGATCGGAAAGGGGGAGCCAATCACCGTACGGACCATCGTGCGCAGAGCGGGAGGCCAGAGCTCCGTGGGTCCGAGGGGGGTGCGCGACCAATCCATGGCGCGGCATCGGCGGGCCATCTCGCCATCGCCCGGAAAGAGCGACGCAGCATCTTCCTCGATTCGTAGCTCCGTCGTCATCCCCCACCCGTAGCAGCGTCGCTCCCCCCATCGCGGCGTACTGACACGCGAGGGCGCGCGCTCGCGCGAGCCCCTGCTCGCACGACGCGCCGTGGTAAGCTAACGCGGGCGGCGAGACGGGACGAGGGCGGCCCGCCGAATCAGATGGTTCGGGTGGTCTTGACCTCGGCGATCTCGCGCTCGAGGCGCTCGATGTCGGCTTCCGCGGCGGCGATGTTCGCCGCGAGGGCGCTGTAACGCTCCGTCTCCAGCTCCCCGCCCTCGGCTCGCGCCCGATACACGGCGAATCCGAGCGAGGCCGCGGCGGCCTCCGCGCGCTGCTTCGCGCGATGTGACTCGAGACGCAGCTTGCCTTCGTCGAGCGCGCCTTGCGCTACCTGGCCGGCCTTGTCCAGCTCGCGCTTGAGTGTATTCCAGATCGCCATGATGTCCTCTCCTGGGGTGCTGGCCACCGTACGCCACGCCGCGGCTGAAAGTTGCATGCACCACAGGGTGAAACGCAAAGGCGCCCTCCGGCAAACCGGGGGGCGCCTTGGCTGATCTGACGGGCTCGAGCCGAGCTTATGCCGCCGAGGACGACTCCGCAGGATAGACGCTGACCTTCTGCCGCGTCTTGCTCTTGTGCTCGAACTTCACGACGCCGTCGACGAGCGCATAGATGGTGTAGTCGGTGCCGAGGCCCACGTTCTTGCCCGGGTGCCACACGGTCCCGCACTGGCGCAAGATGATGTTGCCGGCGACGACTTTCTCACCGCCGAACTTCTTGATCCCGCGATACTTCGGGTTGCTGTCGCGGCCGTTGCGCGACGAGCCGACGCCTTTCTTGTGAGCCATGGTTTCCCCGCGTCAGCCGAGTGTGATTTTATTGATCTTCACTTCCGTGAAGCCCTGCCGATGTCCCTGCTTCTTCGCGTAGTTCTTCCGGCGCTTCATCTTGAAGACGATGATCTTGTCGCCGAGGCCATGCTTGACGATCTCGCCGGTGACCTTCGCGCCGGACAGGGTCGGGACGCCGGTCATGACGTTCTTCCCATCGTTGCCGAAGAGGACGTCGTTGAACTCGATCTTCCCGCCAGCCTCACCCACGAGGGTGGGAAAGCGATATTTCTTGCCCGATTCGACACGGAACTGCTTGCCGCCGGTGCGGATGATTGCGTAAGACATGAATATGGCTCGTGAGCGTGTGGCGTAGAGCCTAAAAAGTTAAACGGCGCGGGGTTAGCTGTCAACGGATCACGCTGGTCGCCGGTTGGTCGTCAGCGAGGTGTGACGCACGGGGCGCAGCGGCGGTTAAGCGGTGGTGACCCCTCCACTTCGCCTCCTCTCCGCCGACGGCAGCGCTCAGCCCATGTCGCCCACCGAGCTCGCTGCGCTGGCCAGACGGCAGCTGGTGAGCGAGGCGCGATCGGGCGACGTGCGCGCCTTCGCGAGCCTGGCGGACGCCTACTACGCCCGCTGCCTGCGATTCGCGCTGCACATGCTGTCCAATCGCGGTGATGCGGAAGAAGCGGTGCAGGACACCTTCGTGCGCGTGTACCGGGCGCTGCCGGGCTATCGGGAGGAAGAGGCGTTCGAGCCGTGGCTGTTTCGCATTCTGGCGAATCGCTGCCGCACAGCCGGGGCCAAGGCACGGCGACACGCGCAGCTGGTGGAGTACGGCCACGTGCCCGACCGGCCGAGCCTCGCTCGGCACGACGCCGAAATCGCGTGGCGGGAAGAGATCGAGCTGGCACTCCGATCGCTGGCGGTGGAACAGCGTGAAGCATTTCTGATGCGCCATGTCGAAGGAATGAGCTATGAGGACATGGCAGTCGCGACGGGCGCGGGGATTTCCGCGCTCAAGATGCGGGTGAAGCGGGCGTGCGATGCACTACGCCTTCGACTGACCGAGGTGGACGGTGACTGACGACCAGGATGAGCTGATCGACCGCATCTCGGCGGCACTGCGGCCCCTGCCCACGGTGGATCCGTCGGCGCGGGCACGCGTGCTCGTCGCGGTGGCGGCCGAGCGGGAGCGCGACCGCGCGAGCGAGAAGCGCGTGCGTGC
>JALYXJ010000424.1 GCA_030947165.1 Gemmatimonadota bacterium | reverse complement strand
GCGCGACCGGCGAGGAATAGCCGCGGTCGTGTCACCCGCGACAGGCCGACGCCCGCCGCCTTCCAGTTGCCGCAGCTCCCCGAGTCGTTCGATCTCGTGCTGCCCGACCCGCCCGAGCCGCCGATGTACGCGTTCGACGACGCCGCCATGGAAATCGGTGGCGCCGGCGTGAGCACAGACGACGTACTTGGTCTCGGCGTGGGTCGGGCCGGCCGACAGCGCACGCCCGGACCGTACGGAGCCTACGACGAGCTCTCGGTCGAGCGGCCCGTCGCCGCGCTGCCGGGCAATCCGAAGCCACGCTATCCTGGCCGTATGGCGAGCCGCAGCATCGAAACCAACTTCAACGTCTACTTCGTCGTCGACACCACCGGCGCGGTCGACCGCACGACGGTCGAGCTGCCTCCCTCGGTGCTTCAGGAGTTCGCGAGCGCCGTCACGGATGTTCTGCTGGATTGGCGGTTCGTGCCCGCACAGCTGGGGGGCCGGCGCGTGCGGCAGCGTGTGCAGCAGCCGTTCACCTTCCGCGTGGAGCGATAGCATTAGTGGCGGTTGGGCGCGCGCCGCCCACCACGCAATCCTTCTCTTCACCAAGTGCACGATGATCTTCGCGACGCCCGAAGCCCTGGCCAACTTCGTTGCGCCGTGGGCCAGATTCTACAGTCATTCCAAGACGACAGCCACCATCGTCACCTTCCTCCACATCGCGCCCATAGTCGTAGGTGGGGGACTCGCGATCGCGCTCGATCGTGCGTCGCTGCGGCTGCGTCCCGACGAGTCTGGCGCGCGCGAGCGACACCTCATCGAGTTGGGCTCTGTGCATCGTCTCGTGCTGTCTGCATTGACCCTCTCATTTCTGAGTGGTCTCGCGCTTCTCGCCACCGACCTCGACACCTTCCTGCCCTCGTGGGTGTTCTGGCTCAAGATGGCCCTCGTTGCAGCACTCCTGGCGAACGGTGCCATGATGACGCGCCTCGAGCGCAGGCTGGCCGCGCCGGGCGGTGGGTCCACGGACCAGTGGCGCCGCCTCCGGGGAATTGCCATCACGAGCCTCACGCTGTGGCTCGTCATCACCTTTGCCGGCGTCGCACTGACCAACGTGGGGTAGACGCCGCACGCGCCCAGCCAGCCGCGGCTGGGGCGTGCATCGCCGTCTCCTAATCGGTGTCGTTTGGCTTCCCTCTGTGCACTCTGTGTTCTCTGTGGTGTCAATATCCCTTTGCATTTGAACCGCAGAGATCACAGAGGCCACAGAGGTACAACAATAGGTGACACGGGACCGAAAGCTTCGGGCCTCGTCCACATCCCTCCGCGCCCTGTCTTGCATTCTGGTGTCACCACCGCCACGGCGCCCACCATGGCGGACGAGTGTTGTCTCGCCTCACGCGTGCGGCTTTTCGGTGGCGAGTCGTCGCCGGTGCCCTACTCGTCGAGCTCGCGACCGCTGGCGGCGCAAAGGTGACGATGACGACGCGCGTCTCTTTCGGCGGAAGGGGCGGCAGTCGTACGCGCACGATGCCGGGCTCGGATGACAGTTGCGCCGTGGTGGTATGGGTCACTTGTCGCGGCCGCTGCATGCGGACCTGAGCGACCGCGCCGAGCACGATCTCCGTCCCGCGATTCTGCACAATCACGTCGAGCCCACTGGCGCCACGTTCTCTGAGCCGGACGTCGAGCTCCGCACGCGAGCGCCACCAGGAAGCGACGGCACCGGCGGTCGTGGGCCACATGAGGGTATCCTTGGAGATCACCCTCGCCACGCTCGCCAACGCGGGCACCAGCTCCGGCGACGACAGGAGCTGCGAGTGATAGCTGAGGATGTACAGTCCACCCAGCGCTCTGATTCGCTGGTAGTCGCGAAGGAAGACGGCAGCGGTGGCCGCCGGGTCGCGGTGGCCTTCGCGCACCGCCGTGAAGTCGTCTCCACCGTTGCGCGACAGCAGCACGAGCGTATCGGCGCCCACCGGGAGCAGCTCGGGCCCGACAGTCCGCGAGTCGTTCGCGCCGAGCATGTAGGTGCCTCCCGCGGTGAGCCATCCCGCCATCGTGGCGACGTCGAACTGCTCCTGCGGGGGCCGTAACCCGCGTACGCCGTTGCCGAACAGCGTGGTGAGGTCGTGCTGGGTCATCGTGAGACGCTGTCGCTGCGCATCGGCCGGCGTGCCGCCCAGCAGCCGATGATTCTCGCTGTGGGTGCCTACCTCGCCCTCCTCGCCCAACTGCGCAGCCAGCCGCGGGTTCTTGAGGGCGAGATCGGAGGTGAGGAAGAAGGTGCCGCGTACATTGGCCGCGCGCAGCGAGTCGAGCGCATACCGCGCATTGCTGAAATGGTCCTCGACGTCCTGAGCCAGCACGGCCGCCGCGCGTCGCGCGTCCGGCCAGGGCTCGATCATCGCGCTCGGCTGCCCAGCGGCCCACCGTACTGAATTTCGCACGAGGAGTCCGAGCACGGCGTCGTTCCACGGCCGAGCAACGGCGTCCTTCAGCTCGAACCCCCAATAGACGACGCGCGCCTTGCCGTACATCCCGTGCGAGAGCGCGCCGTCCAGGAGCGGCTGGTTGCCGGCGGGCGCGGGCTGCAGCTCGTAGTCGGAATAGTAGGCGTCGCGAGCGGGGTGGCGGAGCGCCAGCTGGCCGGCTGGCCTGAGATCGAGGCGCGCGCCCGGCGGGAGGTCGTCGGTGAGTGGGCTCCCCGCGATCATCGTCACGTAGACCATCGGGCGTGACTCGAGCGGTTCCACACGCGATGCCGTAGTGAGCGCGACCACCAGTCCGTAGCCGATCTGCCGACACGCCGCGTCCAGCGCGCCGGTCCCGCCGGCCACGATCAGTCCCTGGCCCCGCGCCGACGCCGCCTCGATCGCCTCTCTCGTGGCAACGGTGAGACACGGCGAGGACGGCACGACCAGCACGCTCGCCCACTCGACCGCTGAATTCAGCTGTGCGGAGGGAACGACCCGGACGTCGGCACCGATGTTGGTCAACGCGACGCGCCACGCCTCGACGGTGCTGTCGAGCGTCGCCGGCGAGTTGTAGAACGACGCGGCTGCATCGTCGCGCACGACGACGACGCGTTCGCGCTGCTCGAGCCGCGGCGGCGGCAGCAGGGGACGCATCGCGAGCACCACCATCGAGCCGGAAAATCGCTTCGGCTCGGCGCGGGCCGCACCAAGGTCACCTCGGCGAACGGTCAGCGCCACCGAGACGACGAGCACGACGACGATGGCCATCGCGAGAATCGCCTTCTCCGTCCGCCCATGCCGCAAGGGTGGGCTGTGGGATGGCGTGCTACTCACGGCGTGCGCCGAGTCCCGCATCCGCGACGTCCAGCGTATGCACCTGCTCGAAGAAGACCGACTCGCCGCTCGCGCGCGCGTCATCCGACAGGGCGCGCAACGTTCGATGATCGTCCCCGAGGTGCGGGCGCCGGGCTTCGCGCAGCTTGTAGGCGACGTAGCTTCCGACGGCCATCATGATCGTGACGAGAAAGGAGACGAGAATGATCGTCGAGAGCAGAGCATCGAGCTTCATATGCGACCCACCCGTTCGAGCTTGCCCCAGCTCATCCGTGTATTGAGGAGCTGCTCGAACGTGGCGAACAGCTTCGCCACGTCGACCAGGCTGATGAAGAAGAATCGATAGACCACGGCGTACGGCACGAGCGACAACTCCTCGCCCTCCATGGTGACGGCGTAGAGCGCCGCGGCGGTGTCGAGCATCGTGAGGAGCGCCCACCAGGAGAGGATCCCCGCCGGCGCACCCGCGCTCAGCGCGGCGAGCGCGAAGAAGAGATTCCCGAGGACGTTGACGGCTGGCCAGATGATCGCCTCGAACAGCATGGCGAGCAGCGAGCCCCAGACGACGACTCCACCCTTCGGCGACGCAAGCCACGAGCGTCGCTTCTGGAGCGCCTGGAGGATGCCACGGGTCCAGCGATACCGCTGCTTGATGAGGTCGTGCAGCGACTCGGGCGCTTCCGTCCAGGCGATGGCCCTGGGCTCGTACACGATGTGCCAGCCCGCCGTCAGCACCTTGAGGGTGAGGTCGGCATCTTCGGCATAGGTATCGGTGTCGTAGCCGCCAACCGCCGCGAGCACATCGCGCCGGAACACACCGAGCGGACCCGGGATGATGTTCACCGCCCGCATGAAGCCTTGCGCGCGACGAGCCAGGTTGAGCCCTTCGATGTACTCGAGCGCCTGTAAGCGGGTCCACAGGTTCGTCCGGTTCACGACTTTCACGTTGCCCGCGACGGCCCCAACGCGCGGATCGGCGAAGTGCCGCATCGCCCATCGCAGGGTGTCGGGGGTGAGGCGCGAATCTCCGTCCATGCACAGCACGAACGGCGTCCGGGACAGCGCGATGCCGGTGTTGAGCGCACTCGCCTTGCCCCCGTTCCGCTTGGTCACCACTCGCACGCTGGCGCTGCCATATTGTCCCTGCATGGCCGACGCGAGCGCGAAGGTCTCGTCCGTCGAGCCGTCGTCCACGATGAGGATGTCCAATGCCGGGTAGTCGAGCGCGAGGAGACTCCGCACCGCCGCCACGATGACCACGTCCTCGTTGAAGACGGGCACGATGACCGTCACGCGCTCCTGCGTACCCGCGTTGGTCGGGAGGTCTCCATCGCTCTCGATATGATGCAGGTAACCGAGCCAGAGCAGCAACACGTACCGGATGACGAGCACGACGAGGAAGGCGAGGACGATGCCCACCCCCACGCGGAGCGCAAGATCGTCCGTGTCCAGCAACAGGGGCATCATCCGCGGCCGGTCAGGGAGTCAGGCGAAGCTGCACCGTGGCGCCGACCCGCTGATAGTCGCCGGCGCGACCACGATTGTACGACAGAGCTGCGCCGGCCTCCCACGACTCCGTGCGGTACGACGCGTCTCCCGCGCCCGAGAGCTGCGCCGCCGTCCGCCGCAGCTCGGTGGGCAGTGCCCCCGGGGGCGTTTCGTTGGTCCACGCGACGCCGGGCAGCACCTGCATCGCGTACGTGAATCCGCGCGCACGGCGCACGGCGTACTCCAGGCCGGTCGCGTTCGAGATGTAGCCCATCGGATCCCAATACAACGAGCTGCGCTGGCTGAAGCGGATGCCGCTTCCCGCGTAGAGCATCGACAGCCGCGGCGCGAGTGGATAGCGCGCGTAAAGTTGCACAGTCGTTCGCACGTTGCCGTCGCTGAGCCGCGACTGCTGGCCGACGAGCGCCAGGTCCGCGCGCGCGAACGGTCCGGCAATGGAGGCGGTGGTGCTGTTCTCCCGGAGCGGCCGATCGAGGGTCGCCGGGACGATCGAGCCCGGCT
>JALYXJ010000411.1 GCA_030947165.1 Gemmatimonadota bacterium | reverse complement strand
GTATGCGCTCCAGCAGACGCAGGCGCGCGTGAACCAGGTGCGCAACGACCTGCCCGCCGGCATCGATATCCAGGTTGAGCGGCTGTCGCCGGCGGTGTTTCCCATTGTGTCGTACAACCTGGAGGGTGGCAGCCCCACCACCCTGTACGACATCGCGCGCTTCCAGATCCGTCCGGTGCTGTCGCGCGTGCCCGGCGTGGGACGGGTGGACGTGCAGGCGTCGGACGTACGCGAGATCGAGGTGATCGCCGATCCGGTGCGCCTGGCCGAGCAGGGCCTGTCGTATGACGACGTCGCGTCGGCGATCCAGAAGTCGACGACGGTGACGGCAGTAGGGCGCGTGGCGCAGGACTACAAGCAGTACCTGATCGTGACGGCGCAAGAGGCGACGACCGCCGAGGACATCGCCAAGGTAGTGATCGGGCGCGGCCTCCATGTGAGCGACGTGGCGACCGTGGTGCTGGGCACGGAAGATCACGTGCGCATCGTGGCGGGGGATGGCAAGCCCGCGGCACTGCTCAACATCACGCGCCAGGTCGGGGGCAACACCGTCGCGATCGCCGACAGCGTCGAGAAGGCGGCGGTCACGCTGCGGAAGACGCTGCCGAAGGGCATCATCCTCAAGCCGGTGTACGATCAGGCGTCGCTCGTGCGCGAGGCCACGAAGTCCGTGCGCGACGCGATGATCATTGGCGCGCTGCTGGCCGTCGTGATCCTGTTCCTCTTCCTGCGCAAGGGGCGCATCACGGCGATCAGCGCCGCGTCGATTCCGTTGACGCTCGCCATCACCGTGTTCGTGATGTGGCTCGTCGGACAGACGTTCAACCTGATGACGCTCGGCGCGATGGCGATCGCGATCGGCATCGTGATCGACGACGCGGTGGTGGTGAGCGAGAACATCGTCCGACATCTGGGCTTCACGCCCGACCGCGACCGGGCGATTCGCGAGGCGGTACAGGAGCTGATCGTGCCGGTCACGACGTCCACGATCACGACGGTCGTGGTGTTCCTGCCGCTCCGCCTGCTCCAGGGCGTCGTGGGGCAATTCTTCGCCGCGCTGTCGATCACACTGACGATCGCGGTGCTGATCTCGCTCGTCCTCGCGGTCACGATCATCCCGCTGCTCGCCGAGGCGTACCTCCAGGCAGAGCCGCCGGAGGAAGGTGTTGATTCACGGGTACCCGTGCAGGCGGGGGGGAGAGCCAAGGCGAAGCACGTGCTCGCCAAAATCGGGCGCGGCATCGACGCGCTGGCCGACGGCTACACCCGCGCCCTCGATCGTTTGCTGCACCACACGCGATTGATGATCGTGGGTGCGCTGCTGATGATCGTGGGCGGGGTCGTCGTGTACAAGCTCGTGCCCACCGGCTTCCTGCCGGAGATCGACGAAGGCGCGTTCGTGCTCGACTACTACTCGCCGGGGGGAACGGCGCTCGTGGAGACCGACCGCATGGTTCACATCGCCGAACAGATCGTGCTCGCGACGCCGGAGATCGACGGCATCTCGCGGCGGACGGGCGCGGAGCTCGGCCTGTTTGCCACGGAACAGAATCGCGGCGACATCGTGGCGCGTCTCAAGCCGGCGTCGGAGCGGAGCCGCTCGAGCGCGGAGGTGATCGCCGAGGTCCGCGGGAAGGTCACCTCGGCGGCGCCCCGACTCCGCATCGAGTTCGTACAGATCCTGAGCGACGTGATCAACGATCTGGCCGGAGCGGCGCGCCCGGTGGAGATCCGGCTGTTCGGAGCGGATCTGGACGCCCTGGAGAACTATGCCGCGTCCGTGGAACCGGACATGTCCAAGGTGTCGGGACTGGAGGACTTCTTCAACGGCGTGTCGGAGAAGTCGCCGGAGCTGCTCATGCACATCAACGCCGCCGAGGCAAACCGCATCGGGCTGAGCCCCGACCAGGTGAGCGCTTCGGTGAACGGTGCGCTCCTCGGCGTTCCCGCCGGACAAGTGCGGTTGTCGGACCGCTCGATCAACGTGCGCGTCCGAGCGCCCGACAATGTGCGCAAGGATGCGCTGCGACTGGGCGCGCTGCCGGTGGCAGTGCCGGCCACTCGGAGCACGGCTCCGCTGTCGGCGATGGCGACGTTCGAGCCTGGCGAGACGCGCTCCGCTTATACGCGCGAGAACCAGCAGCAGATGATCACGATGACCGGCGACGTGAGCGGATCGCTCGGCTCGGTCACGAGCGAAGTAGGCCGCGTGCTGGCGAAACATCCCGCACCGCCGGGAATTCGCGTGGAGATCGGCGGCCAGGCTGCCGGCCAGAAGGAAGCGTTCAGCTCGTTGCTGACCGTGCTGGTGCTGGCGGTGGCGGCTGTGATCGCTGTGATGGTGCTGCAGTTCCGCTCGTTCGTCGAGCCGCTCGTGGTGCTGGCGGCGGCGCCCATCTCGTTCGTCGGAGCCATGCTCCTGCTCTGGCTCACCGGCACCCCGTTGAACGTGTCGTCGTTCATGGGGCTGATCCTGCTGGTGGGTCTGATCGTGAAGAACGGGATCATCCTCCTGGACTTCACGCATCATCGCATGCAGACCGAGGGTGAGGCGCTCGAGCCCGCGCTACTGGAGGCGGGGCGCGTGCGTCTGCGTCCGATCCTGATGACGACGTTGTGCACACTGTTCGGGCTACTGCCGCTCGCCCTCGGGGTCGGCGCCGGGAGCGAGATGCAGCGGCCACTGGCTCTCGCGGTGATCGGCGGCCTGGCGCTGTCGACGCCGATCACGCTCTTCCTGGTTCCAACGTTTCTCGTGGCGGTGCGCGGCCGGGACTACCGTCTGAAGGGAACGTGAGAGCGTGAGCGTGAGAGCGTTGTCACGCTCTCACGCTCTCACGCTCTCACGCTCTCACGTTTTCCTCTTCACTTCTTCTCGAACAGCTTCGCGTACTCGCCGTACCCTTCGGCGGCGAGCTTGCTGGCCGGGATGAAGCGCATGGATGCGGAGTTCATGCAGTAGCGCTGGCCCGTGGGCTTCGGGCCGTCGTCGAACAGGTGGCCGAGATGGGAGTCGCCGTGCGCCGACCGGACTTCCGTGCGTGTCATGAAGAGCGTGCGGTCGGTCTTGGTCTTCACGTTCTCCGGTGCGAGCGGGCGGGTGAAGCTCGGCCATCCGGTGCCCGAATCGAACTTGTCGAGTGAGCTGAACAACGGCTCGCCGGAGACGACATCCACATAGATGCCCGCCTCGTGGTTGTTCCAGTACTCGTTCTGGAAGGGCGCCTCGGTGCCCTCGTGCTGGGTCACCTTGTACTGGATCGGCGTGAGCTTCTGCTTGAGCTCTGAGTCGCTGGGCTTCTTGAAGGTCTCGGTCACGTGATGATCTCCTCTCGTGGTGCGGGCGGGCGCCTGTGCGACGACCGGCAGCGCGCCGGCGAGTGACAGGGACGTCGCAAGTGCGAAAGTCAGCGAAAGCGCGCGGTGCGCGCTAGTTGGTAGATGGGGCATCAACACTCCGGACAGGGGTCGCGACTCTGCCTTCGTCGCCTCTCACTAATACCCGCCAACGCTAAAAGTTGACGTGCGGGCTCATCCGTGAGACGTCAGTCCACCGGGGCGCTGGATGGCTCCGACGGGGAGGTCCACGACGAGACGTTGACGTCGACCGGCAGCCGGATGTCGGCGACTCGGCGCGCCACGTCGATCATGCCTTGCCACACACCGGCGAAGGCGAATCCGACGTCCTGCGGAGCCTTCCCCTCGTCGAAGCCGTGGCCGGTGGCTACCCAGACGCGCGGCTCGTCCTTCACGCCCGCGGCGACGAACTCAGCCTTGAGGTCGTCGTGGACGACCTGCGCGTTCCAGGCGTGCACATATACACCCGGCCGATAGCGTCCGTCCCTGAGCAGGGCGCGCACCCAGGCGCGATAGTAATCCCGCATCGCCGTGGGCATCCGCTCCATGCGCTCGATGTCGAGGAACACCGTGGACCGTAGAGCAAACCCCTCACGAGCGGTCACGGCGGCCGCGTCGACTCCATCCATGGCGCCGCGGTCGGAGCTCAGGAAATCGGAATCGCAGGTGGTTTTCTTCTTGGCGAGCGAGGCCAGCTTCTTCGCCGTCATCAGCTTCGGCGTCCGTCCCCAGGTCTGCTGGCCCACGTAGACCGCGGCCAGCCCCCAGCCCATGTCCGTGAGCGTCTGCCGCTTGCCGGTCCAGGACGCGTCCTTGTGGCAGGGCGACGGGAGATAATAACCAACCCACCTGTACGGGGCGCCCGGGGCACTCTTCCAGGCGCGCATCGTCTTGTCGCCGGGATACGTGTGTGTGTCGAAGCCGAGATGGGTGCCGCCGAGCTGCGCGTCGGCCAGCGGGGCGTTCTGCCCCGTGACGGCTGCCGCGACCTGCGCCACGGTCGCCGCCGCGTTCGTGACCTCGTCACCCACGCTCCCGGGCTCGGTGGAGGATCCACTACAGGCGAGCGCGAGTCCCGCCGTCGCGATCAACAGTGCGGTGGCAGAGCGAATCGAGGCGGGAATGCGACGCGGCATACCGGCGCCCTCATGCAACAGACGTACTTGGCTGCCGAGCGGACGCGAGCGTGTCGAGCTCGTGAAGGAGCTTGCGTCCCACGCTCGTCCAGTCGTAGCGCTCGGCGGCCGTTCGGCTGAGCACGTCCTTGTACCGTACGCCGAACCTCAACGCCCGGCTCACGTTGACGACGATGTCGGCCACGGTGTCCATCGGATCGAGCTTCATGGCATCGGCGATCTCCGCCGGGAACAGTTCGGCAATGGCGTCGATGCTCGCCTTCATGCCGCCGAAATAGGTGCCCAATGGGAAGCAGCCCGACGCGAGCGCCTCGAGGAAGACGAGCGGTCCGGCCTCCTTCACGATCGACGGGAAGATCCCCGCGTCGCAGCAGGGGAAGAGGTGCTGGAGCTCGTGGTGCGTGAGATATCCGGTGAAGATGACCCGGTCGGCGCGCACGTGCTCCCTGGCCAGCTCGAAGTAGCGATCGAGCTCGCCGCGCTCGTGGAGATCGTGAAAGAACCACTTCACCTTGCCAAGGGCCTGCGAGCCGCCCGCGCCGTCCGGGTCGCCCTCGAGCATGCGCCCGCACTCCACGATTCGCTCGGCAAGCGCGCGGTCACCGCGCTCGAGCGCCCAGAGAAACGCCTCCATCGGCTCGCGCAGCGGCCCGTGACCGACGACGATGATCCGGATACCGGGATCTTCGGCCAGCAGCAGCGGCAGCGCCGCGATTCCCGACTGGATCCCCTTCGCCGAGATGAGCCGTCCGACGAAGAGGAGGATTGCGTCGTGCTCCCAGTCGACCTGTTGGAGCTTCTCTTCCACGTCGGCGTCCGGTGCCTTCGTCTCGTATTTCACTCCCGACAGCACGGCGCGCAGCGCGCGCGCATCTGGCGCATCGTGTATCCGCGCGAGCATCGCCTCGAGTTGATCGGCACGCCGGCCGCGCGGAAGGCTCGAGAGCTCGAGGAAAAGCCGTCCCATCTTCTCGCGCCGCCGCTCACGCGGCACCGGCTCGAATTGCGCCGTGTGCACGCCGAGCGGGAGCACGCTGAACTTCGAGTCGAGGTTGGGGACGTCGGGAAGAATCGTGGCGACGCGGTTCCGCATCTCCTCGCCGTGCACGAAGATGTGCCCCGCGTCGGTAAACGCGTCCGTGGCGAAGCGCTTGAAGCGCGGATCGGGCTTGACCGCGTACTCGAGCGCACTGCCGTGCGGCATGACGGCGTACGGGACCCCCGTGGCGGCGCTCACGCGCTGCGCGACGACGGACATCAGCACGGCATGGTTCGCGTGCATGGCGCGCACCCCATGCTGCACCACGACGCGCCGTACGACGTCCACGTTGCGCGCGAGATACCGCTCGATCGCCGCGTCGTCGAGGTTGATCATCGGCACGACGTTGGGATACTCGTCGTACTTGTCCCACACGTATACGGGGAGCGTGTCGCCGAGCTGCGGCTTGTGCATGATGCACTTGCCGGGGTAGGGCACCTCGCGCGTCAGCATCGTCTCGACCGTCCCGTCCTCGTGGTACCGGTATGCCTCGGCGATGCAGTCGTAGCGTTCCGGGTACGGCTCCTGACAGACGAGCTGGACGGTGTGTCCTTCCATGCACAGCGACTCGACCACGCACCGAGTCCACAGATTGCTGCCCGAACCTTCGAGCAGATAGCCGTGGAGGATACAGATCATCTCGTGCCTCTGCGTTGCGGGCGAACGCACCTTCAATGCAAGAGGTGGGCGAGGAGCGGACGCGGCAGCAAGGACGCCACTGCGTTCCATCGGCGATCCGCTACAGCTCGGCGATCCGCCGCATTCTGCCGCAGACTGGCTACAGCTCGGCGATTCGCTCCTGACGCACGCGATGTCCGCGCGGCTGATCGGCGTCCGATCGGTGCAAGCGGGCGATCTCCGCCACGCGGCCCTGGATATCGGCCCTGGTCACCGCCGGGTTGGCCGAGTAGCCGGGGTGCTCCTGCCAGACCAGCCGGGCGAGCGCGATCGGGTCACCGTCGGGGATCTTCCCGAGCCATTCCATCAGGAAGGTCGAGATGTCGCTCTCCTCGCGTGCCCGCGCGGCCACGGTGGTGTGGTCGAGCTCCGACGGGGCAGGAGAAAAGGAGACGTCGTAGCCGAGGCCGAGCACCTTCTGAAACACCCACGCGCTGCGCTGGATGTGGAAATCCGACGTCACCACGCGGATGGACATCCAGTCGTTCGGCTCCAGAAAGCGGCGCAGCACGAAGTACGCGTTGCCGATCGTGTCGCGCGAGTGGTCCTCGACGAGGATTGCGCGGCGCGGCAGCCCGAGCGAGACGGCGTACTCTGCCATCGCGGCTGCTTCGGTGCGCGGCGGCACGACGTCGGTCATCAGGCTGTACCGCCCACTGAAGATCAGGCGGGGCGCCACCTCCCACGCGTACAGCTCGGCCGCTCGTTCGACGCGCTGCTTCGCGAGCCGGGGCAGCGCACCGTCGGGATCGACGCCGCGTCCGAGCACGACGATCGCATCCGCGCGGGGGCCTGGCATGACGAGAGTATAGCGGTCGGCCGGTGCGAGCGGCGATCAGTGTCGCTCGCCCCGCCGGTCGCTGATCATGATCGTGACCACGATGTAGATCGCCAGCACGGCCGCGATGATGAACCCGATCGTGCCGAGCGCGCGCCAGTACGGAAGGAGCTGCGAGCTGGCCACGAGCAGCCCGGCGAGCACGAGTCCGGAGAAGACCCGGTTCGCGACCTTCTGGAGCGCGACGATCAACGCCGGCAGCTGTGGGATGTCCACATGTGCACCGACGTCGTTGTTCGCCATGCGCTGCGTGATCTGATCGAGGCGTCGGGGCAGGGCGGCGAGCAGGTCGCTGCTCTCCATCGCGATCTGATAGAGCCGCCGCGGCGACATGTCGCGTTTGGCGCGATCCATCGCGATCTCGTTGCCGAATGCGCGGATCGTCTCCAGCGGTGTGAAGTGGGGGTCGAGCACGCGCGTCACGCCGTCCAGGTTGAACAGCGCCTTGGCGAGCAGCGTCATCTCGGCGGGCAGTCGCAGGCCGTGCTGAAACGACAGGTCGATCACTTCGAACAGGATCTTGCCGGCCTGCACCTCCGACGCGGTGAGGTCCACGTTGCGAGCGATGAGCGTGGCGATCGCGCGGGTGTACCCGGGGCGGTCGAAGTCCTCAACGGGTACGCCCTGCTCGATGAGTACCGCCGCGACGTCGTCCCCGCGATGATCGCCGAGCGCCATGAGGAGGCGGGTGGAGGCTTCGCGCATGGACGCGGAGAGCCGCGCGGTCATGCCGAAGTCGATGAGCGCCAGCCGCACGTCCACGTCGCCGGGCATGGGCATGGCCGCCTGTTGCGCCTCGAGTTCCATCTGCGCAAGCGGCGTGGTGGGTGTCCGAAGATCGCTGCGTCGCTCGGCGCTCACCACCTCGGAGGGCGTGAGGGGGTTTCTCGTGCCGGGCATCACCACGAACACGTTGCCCGGATGCGGGTCGGCGTGGAAGAAGCCGTCGAGCGTGATGCCCTTCAGATAGGAGCGCGTGAGCTCGTCGGCCACGGGTCCGAAGTCGTACTCGAGGCGCGTGAGCGGCGACACCTTGTCCACCTTGAAGCCGTGAATGCGCTCGGTGGTGAGCACCCGTTCGCTCGAGTAGGCCTCGATCACCTTCGGCACCATGATGCGCGGATACTGTGCGAGCGACTTGCGGAAGGTCGCGGCGTTGCGGGCCTCGGTGCGGTAGTCGAGCTCCTCGGAGATCGCGCGCTCCATCTGCTGAATGACGCCAAGTACATCGATGCGCGTCCCGACGCCGGTATGACCGGCCATGAACTCGGCGAGCTCGTGGAAGAACGCGAGATCGTCGGCGAGTGAGGCCCGAATATGGGGTCGCTGCACCTTGACCACGACTTCGCGGCCGTTGCGCATGCGCGCGCCGTGCACCTGGCCGAGGCTGGCCGTGCCCAGGGGCTCGGGATCGAAAAACTCGAACAGCTTGCTCAATCGTCCGCCGAGCTCCTGCTCGATCACCTGCTCCACTTCCTCGAACGGGATGGGGCCGACGTCGTCCTGCAGCTTTTCCAGCTCGCGGATATAGGGCTCGGGCAGCAGGTCCGGTCGTGTGGAGAGGACCTGGCCGAGCTTCACGTACGCCGGTCCGAGCTCCACCAGCCGCTTGCGGAATCCCACCGCATGGGCCTCGCGCTCGCTCAGCTCCTCCTCGGGAATGTCCTCCTCGGAGGGCACGAGGGAGATGAGGCCCTGCTGTTTCGCGACGTCACGGAGGCCATAGCGGGTGAAGAGCCCGACGATGGCCGCGAGACGCGGGAGATGTTTTGGTGAGAGGAGCATGCCGGCGGGCGGAAGCATGGAGCGCGCCAGTGCGGCGAAGCCGTGAACGGATGGCGGAGCCCCTGGTTGCGGGGTAAATTGTGAGAGCCCTCACACCTCCCCCGCATGCCGGATACGGCTCCTCACGGGCCGACCATTCTCGTCGCTGAAGACAACGCTGAACAGCGATCGCTCTACGTCACCGTGCTTTCGAGTGCCGGCTACCGCGTGCTCGAGGCCGCGGACGGCGTGCAGGCGGTCGAAGTCGTGCGTCGGGAGCGGCCGGGCCTGGTCCTGATGGATGTCACGATGCCGGGGACGAGTGGTTGGAACGCGGTCCGCACGCTCCGGCAGGACATGCAGACGCGTGCGATCCCGATCATCGTCGTGACGGGGCTGGCGAGTTCGTGGGATCGGGATGCGTCGCTGGCCGCGGGATGTGACGAGTATCTCGCCAAGCCGGTGCAGCCCCAGCGGCTTCTCGAGGAAGTGAAGAAGTTCCTTCCGCTGTGATCACGGGCCATCTCGGGATCGCCGCGGCCGTGCGCAGCGGCTGGCGGGACACCTCGCTGTTCTGGCTCCTCCCCGCGTCCGTCGCGCCGGACATCCTCGACGTTGCCTACGCGCTCGTCGGGATCTGTAGTCCATTCGGCCTCTACTCGCACACCGTGCCGGCGGTCGCATTGCTCGCGATCGCGGTGAGCGGGGCCGCCTTCGTGGCCACCGGTTCGCGCTCGACGGCTCTGGCCTCGGGAACGCTGGTGTTACTGCATCTCCCGGCAGACTTCATCACCGGCTTCAAGTATTTCTGGCCGGGTCGCCCGTTGATGGGGCTCAATCTGTATCAGCGTCACGCGCCCGATTTCGTGCTGGAGGTCGTCATTGCGCTCGGGGGATTGTGGATCCTTCGGCGCCGCACCGGGGTGCCGCGATGGGCCACGGTCGCCGCCGCGGCTGGCGCACTGATCCTGGTCCAGGCGGTGTTCGACACGCAGACCATCGGGAAGCCGAGCGCATGCGAGGCGGCGGCGTTGAGCGGTAAGCCTTAAGCGTCTCGCCCCCCTGGCTTCCGGGCTTATCGCTTGGAGCTTACGAACTGTCCCGGTGTATGGTCGGCATAGTCACCCGGCCCCATCTCGCACCTGCGTTTCAGAAGCCGATGCCTCCCCGTTCCCGCCGCCCTCCGTCCCCTCCTCCGCCCGATCCGGACGACGATCCTCTCGCCGCATTCGAGCTGCCGCCGGACGTCATGAGCCAGACGTTCGAGCACGCCATCAGCGACCAAGCCAGCATCACCCACGAGCGAGGTCACGCGGTTGCAGCCGCGCTTCAGCGAGCCCTCAAGGGAAGCACGGTCGAGTACGGCTTTCCGGGCCTCGTGACGGCGCATCTCAAGTCGGGCGCCGTGGCGCGGTGCGGCGGTCCGGCGCTCGGTTGGATGGTGGACGTGGTAAGGACGCCTGACGGCGAGACGGAGACGATCGAGGTGGCGATCGCGGACGACGAGACGGACGCAAAAAAGATCGCCGAGCTGTTGGCGAAGGCGCTGAAGAAGGGGCGCTTCACTTAGCGGGCGGTGCACCGCCCGCCAAGCGAACCGCCCTCAAACCCTCGCTGTATGCCGTCGCTCGTCTTCGTCGCGCTGACCCAGGAACTCCCCGATCGCGGCGAGCGACACGATGTTGTCGCAGAAGATCTTGAATGTCGCGAGCAGCGGAACGGCCAGGAATGCCCCCGGCACCCCCCAAATCCAGAAGAAGAACGCCAGGCCGATGAAGATCGCGACCGGGTTCAGCGTGAGCCGGTGCCCCAGCAATAACGGCGTCACCAGATTCGCCTGCAGTATGTTGATCGCCAGGAAGCTGCCCGGCACGAGCAGTGCCTGGCCGAGCTGGTCGAACGTGGTCAGACCGGCGACGCCGAGCACGAGCACGGCCGTGGCAGCGCCGAGGTAGGGGACGAACTCCAGACAGGTGACGAGCGCGCCCCAGAGGAGGACGTTCGGCATGCCGAGGAGCCAGAGGACGAGCGCCACCAGCGTCCCTTCCATCACGTTGATCAACAGTGTCGTGGTGAGATAGGCCGACACCGTCGCCTCGGTGGCGCGCGCGATGTCCACCGCCTTGACCTTGTCGCCGAAGTGCGGCAGCACCTTGATCAGCTTCTGGAGGAAGAGGTCACCCCCCGCGAGCAGGAAGTAGAGGAGGATGAAGATCTCCAATAGTCCCGCGATGATCTTCTGCGTGGTGCCGAACAGCCGTGACGAGAGGCTCGGTCCACTCTGCACCACCACTTCCTGGGGCTTGTCGTTCTGCGCCCCCCCAACCGCACTCGCCGCCTGCTCCACGTTCTTCTGCACCTGCTGCATGGGGCGGATGATCCCGCGCAGCTTGCCCTGCGCCTTGCCGAACGCCTGCGGCGCCGTGGCGATCCATCGCTGCGCCGGCCCGGCGAGTTGATAGACGCCGCCGCCGATCGCGCTCACGAGCAGGATGACGACGACGATCGCGCCGATCGGCGGCTTGACGTGAAATCGCGACAGACGCCGGATGAGTGGGCTCAACAGAAAGTTGAGCAGCAGCGCGAACACGATCGGGATCAGGAAATCGCGCGCGATATACAGCGTGTAGAGCACCGCGAGCACGGTGAGCAGCGTCGCCTCCACCGAGCGACTCCGCTTCGTGTCTACCACGTCGGCGGTCTTCTCCAGGTTCGGTGTTTCCGAGTCTGGCGCAGCCGGCGTCGCGCGCGCCGTCTGGTCGACGTCGGGCGAGAGCGACGAGTCCGATCCGCGTGAGGCTCGCTCGGCTGCGGCGGGAATGCCGCCGGAATCCTGGTTGGGTGACATGGCTCGTCGAGAGCAATGCACGATGCTTGCCGTCCAGGTCGCTGTGCCGCTCGGTGCGCTTGTGGGAGCCATGCGGCGCGGTCATCTTCGTCCGCACGCTCGCCAACTGCCGGCGCGCACCCATCTCGTGGCGACATGCCAGACGCAGCCGACCTCGGATCGATCGACATCGCCGACTTCTCGGTCGGCGCGATGCTCCGTGCGGGCATCGCCATTCGTCGTGTCGTTCGCGCGTGTGAGACGCTGGAGAGCGCCGCCAACGTGGTGGTTCGCTACTTCTACGAGCAGGCCATCGGCGTCGACGGCGCTCGCTCCTGTGCGCTCGTGCGCTTCTACAAGACGCACCCATATGGCGCGCTGGAACCGGCTCAGCAGCGCTTCGCCGCGGCGCAGCTGGGTGCGATCCCGCCGCGCAGGACCATGCGTTGCCTCACCCTGGTCGCCACGATCGGCGACGAGCCCGACTGGAACTCGCGCCATACGTCGCGTTCCCATCTCGCCATCCCCCTGCCCAGCGCGGACAGCATTCGATCTGCGCCGATGATCACGCGCCTCGTCGAGGATCTCGGCGTCGACGTGGAGAGCCTGGTGACGAGCGCCCCGACGGCTGTGCGCGCCAGCGACGCCCGGACGTACGATGTGTTCCATGTGGAGGAGGCACGCGAGAGCCCGCACATCCCGGCGCAGGCGGAGTTCGTCGACCGATACGGCATCCGCTCCGTGGTGGGGTTCGGCGGGCTGCTGCGCTCCGGAGAGCTGTTCGCCGTCATCCTGTTCTCCCGCCATGTCATCCCAGCGCGCAGCGCCACGCGCTTCCGCACCATCGCGCTCGACGTGCGCTCGGCGTTGTTCAGGATCGACGAGGCGAAACCCTGGGACACCGAAGGCTCCGGTTCGACGGCCGGGCAGGGCTAGGGCGCGCACAGGCGTCATTCCTGCCTATGGGCTCGACATGACACTTCCCCCCACCACGACCGCGCCCCGCCACTGGCGCGCCCGGTTCGCCGCCCTGTACCCCAAGGCGTACCTGGGTGCCCACGGCCTGGTCGGGGCCGCCGCCTGCATCGTGATGCTCTGGGCCTTCTCGTATCTCGCCGACGAGATGACCGAGCAGAGCCTGCTGGTGCGCGTCGATCACACGATCGTGGACTGGCTCCAGGCGCACGGCACCGAAAGCGGCGAGGCGTTCTTCAGCATCATGAGCTGGGTCGGCTCACAGCTCATGACCACCATCGCCGTTGTCGGCGTGATCTGGCTCTCGTTGCGCCGCGACTGGTTTCGCGCCGTCGCGCTCGCACTGGCAGTCGTGGGCGGGACCGCCCTCAACGACCTGCTCAAGGCGCTGTTTCATCGCGGACGTCCGGAGACGGCGACGGAGTTCATCAAGATGGAGTCGTGGAGCTTTCCGAGCGGTCACTCCATGAACTCGTTGATCGGCTTCGGCTTCGTGGCCTACCTGATCCTTGAGCATACCACCGATCGGCGGGCCCGCCTCGCGATCATCACGGCCACGGCCATCGTCGTGGGACTCGTGGGATTCAGCCGGCTCTACCTGGGCGTGCACTATCTGAGCGACGTGATCGCCGGCTTTCTCGCCGGTGCAGTCTGGCTGCTGGTGTGCATTGCGGCCCTTCGAGTCGCCGAACGGCAGCGGGGGGAGCGGGTGTGGGGCGCGGTAGGCGGCTCCCGATAGCGAGGCACGGCCGTGAGCGCTACGTTAGCGACACCTCCCACCATGGGGCCTCCATGCCCACGCTCCTCGCGCGATTCACGAGACTCGCAAGTCGACGCCCGCACGGCCCGCTACTGTTCGTCCTGGCACTCGTCACGATGTCGATCATGCCGCCCTCCGTCGCCGCGCAGCGCCGCGTGGGATCCGACTCGGCCACGCGCGCGACCCGCTATTTCCGCGATGCGGCGCAGGGTAGCGCCATCGGCCTCGTGTGGGCGGGAGTGGATCAGCTCCGCAACGATCCGGTCGAGTGGGGAAAGGGGTGGCGCGGCTACGGAAAGCGTGCCGCCTCCAGCGTGGGTCAGTTCCTGATCCAGGAGTCCGTGACGCACCTGCTAGCCAATTCCATGGACCGGCCACTCGACTATCAGCCGTGTCGCTGCCGTCACATGAGCCGGCGCATCGGATGGGCGCTTCAGGCAGCGGTCACTGACCCGATGCCGAACGACACCCATCCGATCGCGATTCCGCGAATCCTCGGCTCGTACGCCGGCAGCTTCGCCCAGGCAGGGTGGCGGCCCAGTACGACCAATCGCGCTCAGACCGCGCTCGTGAATGGCACCATCTCGCTGGCCATCGGCGGTGCCATCAACATCTTCCACGAGCTGCGCCACTGATCCCTAGGCGGCCCCTACCTCGGCTTCCTCGTTGATGAACGCCTCGGCGAGGGCGGTGAGCTCCTTGTCCGTCTCTTCCTCCTCATCCAGGGTGATCTGGAGAAGCTGCGCCTGATTCTCATAGCCGAGCAGGCGAGCCCAGGTGCGAACGGTGCCGTAACCGGCCATCTCGTAGTGCTCTACATGCTGCGCCGCGGAGATCAGGCCGGCGTCGAGCACGTTGGGGGCGGGCTTCTCCTTCATCAGCTCTTTTCCCTCCTCGAGCAGCCCTTCCATGCCGTGGCACTTCTTGCCAGTCGGCTTCTCACCCAGCTCCTTGGTGATGCGCTCGAGGCGCTTGGCGTGCTCGCGGGTCTGCCGCTCGTGCTTGGTGAACGCCTTCTTCAGCTCGGGGCTCGACGCCGCCTTGATCATACGCGGCAGCGCCTTGAGAATCTGACTTTCGGCGCTGTACAGATCCTTGAGCTCCGCAACATACAGGTCCTGCAGTGTGTGAAGTTTCTTCGACATTCTTATTTATCCTTTCTTCTCGAGAGCGGATTCCGGCGCGCCGGCCATCTCTGACTTTCTGAGCGGCGCGGCATTCATC
>JALYXJ010000387.1 GCA_030947165.1 Gemmatimonadota bacterium | reverse complement strand
CGCAGGGACCGCGTCGTCGATCGACCCAGCAAACGGCGAGGTGCGCAAGGCGCTCGTGGTTGGGACCGAGCCGGAGGGGGTGACCGCATCGCCCGACGGAAAATGGGTCTACGTGACGGGAGAGACGAGCAACACGGTCTCGGTGATCGACGTCAGGGCCGAGCGCGTCGTCGCGACCTTTCTCGTGGATGCCCGCCCTCGGGCCGTCGCGTTCTCGCCGGACGGACGGTTCGCGTTCGTGACGAGCGAGGTTGGCGGCAGCGTCGCGCGCGTCGATGTCCGTAAGCATCGCGTGCTCCGGCGAGCGCTGGTCGGCAGCGGGCAGGAGAAGCCCGTCGGAGTCGCCGTGTCTCCAGACGGGCGTCGACTCTACGTGGCGACTGGCGGAGCGCACGCGCTCGTCGCGCTCGATGCCGCAACGCTGCGTGAGGTGGGACGCGTGACCGTCGGTCGGCGCCCGTGGGGCGTGGCGCTGTCCCCCGACGGGCGGATCGCCTACACGGCGAACGGACTCTCCGACGACATGTCGGTCGTGGAGCTGCCGGCAATGCGAGTCATGAGCACGGTGACAGTCGGAACGCGTCCCTGGGGAGTGGTGGTGGCGCCATGACGATTGGCAATATGCTGCTCGATGCCCTTCCCGCCGCGGACCTCGCCGGCGTCATGCGGCAACTGGAACCGCTGCCTCTTCCGCTGGGGATGGTGATCTACGAGCCCAACGCCCGCATCGACCACGTCTACTTTCCCACTGACGGCGTGGTGTCCATGGTGAGCTCAATGGAACGAGGCACCGTAGAGGTCGGGACCGTCGGACGCGAAGGAATGGTCGGGCTGCCCATCCTCATGCACGCCAAGTCGATGCCAACGCGCGCGTTCGTGCAGGTCGCGGGCAACGGGATGCGGCTGTCGGCGACGCAGCTGCGCGACGAGATGCGCGCGAGCCCGGCGCTCGAGCGGCTGCTGTATCGCTATGCGCAGGCGCTGTTCGACCAGGTGGCGCAATCAGCGGCATGCAACCGCCTGCACACGATCGAGGAGCGATGCGCACGGTGGATTCTCATGACGCATGATCGCGTGGCAGCCGACACGCTCGCGCTCAAGCAGGAGTTTCTCGCCGAGATGCTCGGCGTGCATCGGCCGGCTGTCACGCTGGCGGCAGGCGCGCTCCAGCGTGCCGGTCTTATCACATACAGCCGTGGCAAGATCACGGTGGTGGACCGCGAGGGGCTGGAGAGCGCGTCATGCCCCTGCTACGCCATCGCGCGGAGCGCGTCCGAGCGGCTCCGCGCCATGGGAGCCGCCGCCGACTGATGCTCAGTGCGCTATGTACGAAACCGTACCGAAGAGCGCTCGTAAAGTGTTGTCAGACAATTCCTTGCTAGCTTTTCGCCGCCCATCTGTTTAATTCAGGCGGCCCACTCTCGCGACCGCGCCGTCGGCGTTCGTGTCGAGCTGGGCAGATCACGCCCCGATGGACGCGCGAGGTAAGATGCCCGGGTACAGAGCGATTCCTTCGTCCATGACCGGTGACGCCGCCGACCAGGCGCGGGAGGCGGAGTCCCACCAGCGCGCCGGCGATCTCCAGTCCGCGATCCTGATGCTCGAGGAAGCGCTCGAGGCGAGTCTCGCGACGCGCCCCGAGATGCCAGGGTGGCTCTGCGGCCGGCTCGCCGCGCTCTACCGCACGAGCGGCCGGTACGACGACGAAGTCCGGCTGCTCGAGCGCTTTCGCGAGTCGCAGAACGCCGAAGAGGCGCGTACCCGATACGATGCGCGGCTCTCGAAGGCGAGAACGATCGCCGAGCGGAAGCGCCGGTCGGAATGCGGCGCGCTGGCGTCGGTGCGCGCAAGCATCGGGCGTCCGCGGACACGCCGGAGCCTCCGGCCGCGGACCACCGAGCGTGTCGCTCCGCCGCGCACATTCAGTGAATGCATCATGTACGAGCTACGTGAGGCGTTGGGCGATGCGACCGACACCGGCGAGCGGCGTCTCCGCGCAGCGCTCGAGCGCTTGAGCGACGAAGCGCGCGTCCGTGGCATGCCCGCCGAGCGACTCGTGGAGGCGGTGAAAGAGGCACGCGACACGCCGGAAGCGGAGCCGGCCATCGCCGCCACGCGCTGCAGCCGCTACGGCGGCGCCTTGCTCCAGCTCCTCGCGGTCCACTTTCAGGAAGAGTCGGCCTAGACACGTACGGCACGCGCACGGGCTTGCGCCTCGCGGTGAATCTCGCTCCCATTCCCGGCATGACGGAACACGGGAGAGGGGGAGATGGGGCACCGACGCTCGACGGCGCCGCCGTCGTCTATCGGCTCTTCGACATCGGCTACGCGATCGAGCTCGATGCGGCGGTCACGCTGCTCGCGCCGAGTGCACCCGCGCGGTCGCGGCCGGCGCGTGTGGAAGCACAGGCGCTCCAGATCGCCAATCCTCCGGTCGCCATCTCACTTGGCGCTCACGAGCTGACGATCGGCCGCATCGCATGCCGCGCGCAACTGGCGGCGCGGCTGTTCGACTTCGGCGTCTGCTCCATACAACTGGAAGTTCCGGCGCCGCCGAACATGGCGTGGAACGACTTCGTGCGCTTCTCGCGCGACGTCCAATCGTCAGCCGAAGCGGCCGCGCTCCTGTCGCGCGAGTTGGAGAAGCTGCGGGCGCGTGTGGCGCCCGCCGTGGAGCGCCCCGGGCTCGCTCCGGTGAGCGAGGAATACACGGTCTTCCGCATCTCGGCGCTCAGCGGGGTGTGGGGCGAGGCGGCGCCGCTCCAGTCGCTCACCGACGAGCGGCTCGCCGTCCTCCTCCTCGGCGAGCAGCGCCCGCTGGCCCGGTCGGCGCGCGCGACGTTGCTCGCGCACCGCTTCTCGTATTATGAGGACGACCTCGCCGTGCTCACGTGGGACAATGCGCTCGTCGTAGAGCCGCAGGCGAACGATCGCGACGTGGAGTACATCCTCGAGTTCGCGAACGCGCAGCTCCTGGAGCTTCGGGTGTACGATGCGCTGCTCGACGCCGAGCTGCCGGCGATGTACGATCGTATCGCGGCGGCGCGCCAACGGCGGCTGCCCCTCCCCACGAGACGCTTCCAATCGGTGCTCTCTGACCTCCAGGCCCGCGTGGCGGACGTGACGGAGACCGTCGAACGGGCGGAGAACGCGCTCAAGGTCACCGACGACGTCTACCTTGCCCGCGTGTACGGCGCTGCGCTGGAGCTCTTCCGGGCCACCGCGTGGCGCCGCGGCATCGAGCGCAAGCTCGAGATCTTCCGCGAGACCTACGCGATGCTCAACGGCGAGGCCCAGGCGGCCCGCAGCGAGCTGCTCGAGATCGTGATCATCATGGTGATCGTCGCCGAGCTGGTGCTGGGGCTGGTGCGGGCGCGGTAGCGCGACGGGATGCAGCGTCGCAGGGGATCCCATCCGTTCGACGGTCGCTGTTCAGTCTGTGATCTCTGTGCTCTCTGCTCTCTGTGTACTCTGTGGTTTCAAGTCAAAACGCCTTTGAACCACAGAGAACACAGAGGCCACAGAGAGGAAGTGAACACCAACGACAACAGAATGCTCGGCCCAATGGTCGCTTTCTTCACGCCCGGATCCAGCTATTTCTTCATCCACCCCGCCGCGCGCAGTTGCTCTTCGGTGAGGCCGACGATTCCCCGCGTCGACCCGTCGTCGGCGGGGGCGGAAGCAAGGACGCGGAAAAGCAGCTTGACGTTGCCGAGGCGCAGCTCGCTGCCGCTGGTCAGTTGCTGCTCCGTGACGCGAGTCCCATCCACGTAGCTCCCGTTCCGCGATCCGAGGTCGACCAGATACCATGCCGGGCCGCGCCGCATGAGCGTCGCATGCGAGCCCGACACGCTGTCGTCGGCCAGGTGCACGTCGTTGTGCGTGCCGCGACCGATCTGGGCGATGTTGCGCTCGATGCGGAAGCGCTTGCCCTCCTGCAGCCCGCGCGTGAGCACCTCGAGGGTGGCGAGCAGCGCAGGTTTCTCCATGGGAGCGGCCGGCGGCCGGATGGGCGCAACGGGGGTCGGCTCCACGGGACGCATCGCAGGCGCGGGCTCATACACCGCCTGATCCGCTTCGAACCGGAGCTCGGTGGTGCCGATGCGGATGCGATCGCCTTGCCGCAGCAGCGTGGCGCCTTCGATCCGCGCGCCGTTCACGAACACGCCGTTCGTGCTCTCATCGGTGATCATGTAGCCGAGCAGCCCCGGTGCGATGGACGCGTGGCGCCGGGACACGGCGCTCGACTTGATGATGATTCCGCACTCCGGGTCGCGGCCGATCACGACGCCCGTAGTGGGAATGTCGTGGCGGGTGTCATCGGAGAGCTCGATCAGTCGGCCACCGGTCGTCGCTGTCGCGTCGGAAGCCGGCAGGGCCATGCCCGCCAGCAGCGTTGCGTCGTCGACCGAGATGCCCACGAAGGCGGAGGTGCGGCCCGCGGCACTCAGGTCGCCGTAGAGAATGGTGCGTCCGCCCACCTCCATCCGGTCGCCATGTCGGATCGCGTGAGGCTGCACGGTGAGCGGGCGCCCGCCGAGCAGAGTCGGTGCCCCGCCCGGGAGGGCGCGGATCGTCGCCTCGCCGTCGGGTCCGGCGCTGAGCACGGCAAAGGGCGGGAGCGCGGACAGGGGGGATTGCGCCAGCAGCTCATCGGTAAGGCCGCCGAGGGTCGTGTCGCCCAACTGCAGGGCGTACCGCTCGCGGTCGATGATAAGGAACGACATCGGTGGGTACGTCGGCAGATGGGGGTAGGGACTCTCTCCATCGGAGCAGACGATTCACGCCGCGTATCCGTGACCAGTGCGGCGCGGCTTCCGTCTATGTAGCAGTCGCCACAGCCGTCGTTGTGCATGGCAGGTGCACGCCTCCTCTCGAGCCGGCAGATGCTTACACCCACCGTTCCCGTCTCCACCGTGTCCCCCCCTGCCGAAGGCGCAAAGCCGGCCCGCGGTGAGTCGGCCGCGGCCCGCGCCACCTCGAGCGTCACCGGTCTCTGGGGTGACCGCTCACCGGCCGCCGCGTCCGATTCGGTCTGGGTGCCAGCCATGTCGGGCGCGTTGATCCTCGTGGCCGGCGCCATGACGCTCGCGACCGGTCAGCCCTGGCTGTTCGCCGGGCTGGGTC